>JAGBTP010000022.1 GCA_017631255.1 Alistipes sp. | reverse complement strand
TATCGGCTTCTCGCTCTTCTCAGCCGACACCTCGGACTACTGGTTCGTGCGTCCTAAGTACGATTAGTGCACCAAGGGGCAGGCATAGCACTTACAGGCCAGGTGCAGAACAAGTGGGCGGTAAGTCTTGTGAGTCGGAAGATCAAGTTAGGCGGTAAGTCTTATAAGGTGGGAGGTCAAGTTAGGCGGTAAGTCGGGCGAGGCGGAAGGTCAAGTTAGATGGTAAGTCTTGTGAGGGGGGAGGTCAAGTTAGGCGGTAAGTCGGGCGAGGCGGAAACCTAAGCAAGCAATGCAGAGACGAGGCATAAAACGAAATAAACAGAAACAAACAATACTAAAAACTAAAACTATGAAAAGTGTAAAATTTCTTTTAGCTGCAGCGGCAATGGTAGTAGCTTTTGCTGCAAATGCTCAGGATTTTAGCGACGACAAGGTCTACGGTAAGTGGGGAACAACCGTGGAGGATCGTAAGGCTAACATCGAGGCAAGTAACTACTTCAAGGAGGCACTCGATGCTAAGGACTTCAAACTCGCTACGGAGTACTTCCAGCAGCTCCTCAACAACTGCCCAGCAGCGTCGCAGCAGACATTCGCTCGCGGTGTGACCCTCTACAAGAACAAGGCACAGCGTGCTCGTAGCGTAGATGAGAAGCGCGTATTCATCGACTCTATCCTCTTCATCTATGACCAGCGCGTTATCTACTTCGGCGACCACCAGAAGAACGGTAAGGACTACATCCTCGATATGAAGGCGCGCGATATGATGCGCTACTGCACAACTAACCGTCCTTTGCTCCGTCAGGGTCTTAAGGATGCGGTTGATGCTGCTATCGAGTCAGGTCGTATCAACCTCGACATCGTGGCATCGTACTACCGCTACCTCTGCGAGGACTTCGAGTATGATGACAATGTGACCAGCGATATGATTCTCGGTGAGTACGAGCGTCTTTCACCTCTCTTCGCTGAGATTTCGGCTGAGGACGAGCAGTTCAAGGAGATCTTCGAGACAAGCTTCGGTACCAGCGGTGCTGCAAGTTGCGAGAACCTCGAGCAGCTCTTCGCTGCAAAGCTCGAGACTGACCCAGAGAATGAGGCACTCCTCGCTCAGGCCGTGGCTCTTATGTCACGCGCACAGTGCAGCAGCGACTTCTTCTTCGCTTGCACCGAGAAGTACTACACCGTAAACCCATCATCTGAGACCGCACTCTTCCTCGCACAGGGCTTCCAGACTCGTGGCGACAACGAGAAGGCACTCAAGTACTTGCGTGAGGCGCTCGCAGTGGAGACCGACCCAGCAAAGAAGGAGCCTCTCTATGTTCAGATTGGTCTTATCGAGATTGGTAACCGCAACTACAACGCAGCAGCAGAGGCAGCACGCGAGCTCCGTGGCATCAACCCACAGAACGGCTACTCGTTCTTCATCCTCGGCCAGTGCTACGCCTCTACACCTTGTACCGACGACAAGATCGGTGGTGCATCGGTTTACTGGGCTGCGTACGACGCTATGGCTCAGGCAGCTAACCTCCTCAAGGATGAGCCTGAGGTGCAGAAGGCTGCTCAGCAGATGATGAACGCATACCGTGCTGCGTTCCCTGTTCAGGAGAGCTGCTTCTTCGCAGAGCTTTCGGCAGGTGACCGCTACACCATCTTGTGCGGCTTCGCAGCTGGCCAGTCAACAACTGTTCGCTACCGCTAATAACCGATAGCGCATAGTTTTGCAGATGCTTAACACTATACACAGATATGCAATGATAGCACTCTCCATTGTGGGGAGTGCTACATTGCTACTCTCGTGTGGCAAGGAGAAGCGCTCCACAACATACGACTACGAAACACTTATGACGGAGTCGAGCGAGAACCGCACCATCACGATGATGGAGAACGGACGCCGCTCGTACACCTTCACCTCTCCGATTATGGAGGGTTATAGCCTTGCAACGAACCCCTATCAGGAGTTTCGCCGAGGCATACAGATGATCACCTATACCGACTCGCTATCGCTTGTCGACGCCACCATAACGGCAAACTACGCCATCTACTACGAGAAGCAGAAGCTCTGGGAGGCGAAGGGTAATGTGGTCATTGTCAAGAAGAACCGTAAGGAGGGCGACACCATAGTCACCGGCCTGACGGAGGTATATACCCAGCAGCTATTCTGGAATGCTACGACAAAGAAGATATACTCGAATGTCGACACAAAGGTCTTGCAACCCGACGGTTGGCACTTTGGCGTAGGATTCGATGCTGATGAGGATTTGAAGAACATCCACTTCCGCCGATATAGCTCCGAGATGGAGTTCGACTTGAGCCAGCCCGACCCCAGCGAGGTCGACAAAAACAAGGAGGGCGACAAGAACAAAGAGGGCGACAAGAGGGATGACTCGAAAAAGAGTGGAAACAAAAATAGCAAGAGAGACAAGGGTGGCAAGAGTAATGGTTCGGGCACTATGCGCCCAGCAACACGCCCCAATAGTGGTAGCCTGAACACCTCGCCAACGACACTGATGCGTGCCGACAGACCTGGTACGAAGGGCGACAATGGTAATATAGCCCCCGTAGTGCCCGCAAGCAATAAGCGCGATGTGGCAAATAGTGGTCTAAAGACTCACTTGCAGCTAAATAGCGAGGTAAGTGCCGATTCGGAAGCATCTGCACCATCGAGGGTACTACCACCAAGTGGCGACAAAGGCAGTAAGAGCGATAAGCTACCTACGACGCTTGAGTCTCCTGTGCGCCCAACAACTAAGAAGTAGACGCGCGAGCGATACATATATTATAATAGAAATAAGCAATTAACTCATAACGATTTAACCCCGCAAGCAGAGCCATAGGCCTTAAGACTGCTAAGCGACACAAGTATGGAAGAGGGAGCACTTACGATGATTCTGACCATAGCCATTATGCTACTATTCTCGGCATTTTTCTCGGGAATGGAGATAGCATTCTTGGGGCGTAACCGTCTGCGAGAGGAGATCGACAGAAAGCAGAACCCGCTGTTTAACCACATTGCAGAGGTGTTCTCGCGCAACTCGAGCAACTACATAACCACCATCCTCGTAGGTAACAACATTGCGCTTGTCGTCTACTCAATGTTTATGTCAAAGCTACTGCTCTCTGCCTTTGGCATCGACAACACCCTGGCGCAGACCATCATCTCGACCGTGGTTATCATCTTCATCGGCGAGTACATCCCTAAGTCGATAGTTAGGCATAACCCGAACTTCTACTATTCGGTGCTCTCGCCCGTGATATTTCTATTCTATATTATATTATACCCCATCTCAAGGCTCACAACCCTACTCTCATACGGCCTGCTACGCCTAACGGGTAACCGTGTAGAGGCGCGCAACGAGCCTATGGAGTTCAACCGTGACGACCTGGCATCGCTCGTCGAGGCGGATAATGTGGCGGTAGATAGCGAGGACGAGGAGGATATTCGCCTCTTCCAAAATGCCCTCGACTTTGCCGACCTCAGGGTGAGAGATTGTATGGTGCAGCGCGTAGATGTGGAGGCCGTAGACCTCGAGTCAACGACAATAGAGGAGCTGACGCAGCGCTTCGTCGAGACCAACTACTCGCGTATCTTCGTATGGCACGACACCATAGACAACATCATCGGCTATGTCAACTCGAAGAGCCTCTTTGAGAGGCCTCAGGCCATATCCGATGTAATCATCAAGACCATCTATGTAGCTGAAACAATGCCTTTGCAGGCAATGCTCGAGACCTTCACCAAGCGTAAGGCGAGCATCGCCGTCGTTATCGACGAGTTTTGCGGTACGGCGGGCATCATATCGCTCGAAGATGTGCTTGAACAGATTTTTGGCGAGATTGAGGATGAGCACGATGTTCAGGAGCTCGTCGAGAAGAGACTCGAGGAGCACACCTGGATGTTCTCGGCACGCCTCGAGGTGGAGTATCTCAACGAGGAGTATGCGCTCGGAATACCCGAAAGCGACGAGTATGACACCCTGGCAGGATACATCATCGCGGAGCGTGGAGGCATACCGCACGAGGGCGAGACCTTCGACAATGACCTCTTCGCACTCAAGATATTGCGTCGTGAGGGCTCGCGTCTCGACCTTGTGGAGATAAGGCAGAAGCAGCGATAAGGGCAGGCAATGGCCATATTTTAGCGACAAAGCTGGCGATAAGCTAATTTTTCAACCCAAGAGTGGTGTTGTTTAATAAAATTTTACTACCTTTGGAGGCTTAATTGAAATTAACGATAAAACAATAATTTTTATGGCATCATTAAACACTTTAAGAACCAAGTACGGCATTGTACTCTCAGTAGTTATTGCCTTGGTACTTGTTGCATTTATTCTTGGCGATCAGCTCTCTATGCAGAACCGCAAGAGCGATATGCCACAGGACGAGACTGTTATGACAGTCAACGGTGAGGAGGTAAAGGCATCGAAGTATGCTCAGTATCAGGAGACTTTCCGCGATACTAACCTCTCTGACGACAACAAGTCAGACTACGCTTACCAGACAGCTATTTACGAGAACTTCTCAGCACCAGCACTCGAGGCAGTAGGTCTTGGCGTGGCTGAGGCAGACATCAAGGCTTACGCAAAGGTGTTCAGCCAGCAGGTTGCAGAGATGTACAAGATGTACGGCTGGCCAGCTGACCAGATCACTATGATGGTTCAGAACCAGTGGATCAACAGCCTCCCAACCATCGGCCTTAACCTTAGCTACCAGAAGTTCAACAAGGTGTACAGCGCTGGTAACTATGTTAACCGTCTTGAGGTTGAGGATGCACTTCGCGCTGACAAGCTCACCTTCGACGGTAGCTATGTAGCTGTTCCTTATAAGGCTATGCCAGCAGTTGAGGTTAGCCAGGAGGAGATCGACGCTTACTACGAGGCTAACAAAACCGAGAACAAGAACTTCGGCGCTCGCACACTCCGCTATGTAGCATTCGAGATCGCTCCTACCGAGGAGGATATGGCAGCTGTTGAGGAGCAGGTAATGGCTGTAAATCAGGCAGTAGCTGAGGCTAAGGGTGACAGCAGCGCTATCAAGCAGGCTGTACGCTCTATCGGCGGTAAGGTTGATACTTACAAGCTCTACTCTTCAGTAGATGGCAAGGTTCAGGAGGCGTTCAAGAGCAGCAAGCAGTATGGTCCTGTTCTCGAGGGCGAGACTTGGAAGGCAAGCTACCTCGTATCGGATGTTACCGTACCTGCATCATATGAGTTCGAGGTTGTTGAGATGGGTAACATCATCGAGGCTAACGAGCTCGTTGAGACTCTTAAGGCTAACGGCGGCGATTTCACAAAGCTCGAGACTGCAGTAGATGTTGCTACCGATACTCGCGAGATGGTTAAGATGAACGAGAGCGACGCTAAGAACTTCATCGGTAAGAAGGAGGGCGATATCTTCACATACACTCACAACCACAAGCCAGCCGTTGTTAAGATCACTAAGGTTGGTGACAAGGAGCGCTTTGCACTCATTGCTGAGGTGAGCAAGACCGTGAAGGCAAGCGAGCGTACCAACAACGAGATCGTTAAGAGCGTTGAGAAGTTTATGGCTGAGGCAGGCCAGAGCGTTGAGACCTTCAACGAGGCAGCTAACGCAGCTCACTACCAGGTACTTGTAACCACTGCTAACCGCAACGACTACACTCCTATGCAGGGCCGCACACGCGGTGTACGCGGTATCAGCAACTCACGCAACATCGCCGTTTGGGCATACGACGCTGAGGTAGGTGCTATGAAGAACTTCCACGGTGAGAATGTAATCTATGTAGCTATGGTTGCTGCTATCGACGAGAACGAGTTTGCTCCTAAGAACGATATGTTCATCAAGACTACCCTCGAGCGCGAGAAGCAGTACGAGGCTATCGCATCGCAGCTCGCTATGGGTGCTACCATCGAGGGCGCTGAGAGCGGTAAGTTCGCTGGCGTTAAGTTCACCGACAACAATGTTGACGGTCGCTACGAGCAGGCTCTTATAGGTGCTATCGCAGCTACTCGCCAGACAGGCGTTGAGACCAAGGTTAAGGGTAACGCAGGTGCTTATGTATTCGTTGTTGAGTCTATCAACGGCACCATCGACCCAGCTACTATCGAGGAGGAGCGTACTCCAGATATGACACAGCGCGAGAGCGCAATGAGTCGCGTAGCTATCGAGGCTCTCACCTCAAAGGCTGCTGTCGAGGACTACCGTGGTGAGGGTCAGATCTAATCCAACCTCCCAAGGGGCAAGATAGACAAACATAGCGGGCGGTTAATCGAGCAAATGAGGCGAGGCAATTAAGGCTAATCGAAAGTGAGATTAATCGAGGCTAAATGAATAGAAATAGGGGCGTCCGTTACAGGATGCCCCTATTTTGTTGTACCATTAGTTAAACTATTTTGGTATATTTTTCGTAACTTTACCACTGATATATATAATAACCAAAAAGTATGACACAGATAAAGTGCATCGGTGTACTCACCTCGGGAGGTGATGCGCCAGGTATGAACGCAGCAATACGCGCTGTGACGCGCGCCGCAATATATAATGGTCTTCGGGTCGTGGGCATTAAACGAGGCTACTATGGCCTGGTTTACAACGAGATGGAGGAGTTCTCGTCGAAGTCGGTGAGCAACATCATCCAGCAGGGCGGCACCATCCTTAAGACGGCACGCTGCAAGGAGTTCACTACGACAGAGGGTCGTGCTACGGCATACGAGAATATGCGTGCGCAGGGCATCGACGCACTCGTAGTCATCGGTGGCGACGGCTCACTAAGTGGTGCCCGCATCTTCGCGCAGGAGTACGACATACCTATCGTCGGCATCCCTGGCACCATCGACAACGACCTCGGTGGTACGGACGAGACCATCGGCTACGACACCGCCCTCAACACAATCGTCGATGCGGTGGATAAGATTCGCGATACGGCGACGAGCCACGAGCGCCTATTCCTTGTCGAGGTGATGGGACATATGGCTGGCTACCTCGCCCTCAACGGTGCGATAGCTTCGGGTGCCGAGGCGGCTATAATACCTGAGATGGAGACCGAGCTCGACCAGCTTGGCGACCTGATAAATCGTGGCTTTAGAAAGAGTAAGAACTCGGCGATTGTACTTGTGGCGGAGAATCCCGAAACGGGAGGAGCACTCGGATTGGCACAGCGCATCAAGGAGGAGTTTCCTGAGTACGACGCTCGCGTGACGATACTTGGACACTTACAGCGTGGTGGCTCACCAACGGCGGCAGATAGAATCCTCGCCTCGAAAATGGGTGCTCAGGCCATAACCGCACTCCTTGAGGGTCAACGCAATGTGATGATAGGCACGAAGAATGGCGAGCTGGTATATGTGCCATTCTCGAAGGCTACGAAGCACAGCAGCAACATTGACCGCAGCGAGGTGGAGATTGTTAAAATCCTATCTATTTAGCAGCGGTAGAGCGATATTTAACAGAGACTCAACCCCTTAAAGAGGCACAACCCAAACATATGATTAAACGAATACTTGGCATTGGTAATGCCCTCACGGATATGCTCGTTAACCTCCAGAACGACGCCGTTCTTGGAGAGTACCAGCTGGAAAAGGGCTCTATGAGCCTTGTGGATAGCCAGTTGCAGACCGACATCTCTAAGTCGGTGGCGGGACTACCCTACTCGCTGTCGCTTGGCGGTTCGGCGGGTAACACCATACGCGCTATGGCGCGCCTCGGCATCGAGGTGGGCTTCATCGGTAAGGTGGGCTACGACACCACGGGCGACTTCTACATTCAGGCGCTGCGCAATGTGGGCGTTGCGCCCTACATCCTGCGCTCGGAGTACAGCTCTGGCAAGTGCGTATCGCTCATATCGCCAGACGGCGAGCGCACGCTGGTCACGCACCTCGGCGCTGCGGCACACCTCGAGGCCGAAGATATCGACAGCGCGATATTCGAGGGCTATGATGCGCTATATGTGGAGGGCTATCTCGTTCAGGACCATAGGCTTATCCGCACAACCGTGGCTAAGGCTAAGGCTGCGGGGCTAAAGGTAGTCATCGACCTTGCGTCGTTCAATGTCGTGAGGGAGAACCTCGACTTCCTGCGCTCGTTGGTGGCCGACTATGTAGACATCATCTTCGCAAACGAGGAGGAGGCACGCGAGTTCAGCGGCAAGGCAAGGGCAGAGGAGGCGCTCGACTACATCGGTGCGATGTGCGAGCTTACGGTGGTTAAGACGGGTATGAAGGGAGCACTTATCAAGCGAGGTGACGAGGTTGTCGAGGTGGGCATTATGGCTGCTGCCAAGCGCGTCGACACCACGGGTGCGGGCGACTTCTACGCTGCGGGATTCCTCGCAGCCCTTACCGAGGGTCTCACGCTCAGGCAGTGCGGCACGATGGGCGCCATTACAGCTGGTAAGGTCATCGAGGTGGTGGGCACAACCTTCGGCGAGGAGGCGTGGCGCGATATTTTCAAGCTCAGAGAGCGCGTGCGACACGATCAGTACCTTTTCTAATCGGGATATATACGCGCGTGCGTGGAATATGTAGATAGAGGTACGCAGTTTGCGCCGACCATATTATAAAAAGAGTGGGCTACCCAGCTTTGGGCAGCCCACAACTCGTTTATTGCAAGGCGGTTACTTCGTCTCTTTGGTCTTGGCATCGGTGGTGATGACCTTCATCTTTTTCTCGCTGAGAGTCACATTGGTTTTCTGCATAGGCACTGTGCCGTCGACATTTGCGGCAGGGGCCTTGCGCACCTCCTTAATCTCCGTCACCTTAAGCATTGGCTTCGCCTTGGTTGACTCCTCCGCCTCGGCAGGCTTAACCACCTCAAGCTTTGTCTTTGTAAAGGCCTCAGCCTTGTCGGCTGTCACAGTCTCAACCGCTGGTACTACCACCTCGGCCTCAGCCTCGGCAGCACCCTGCGCATTACCACCACAAGCTACTGCAAATGAGAGCATTGCGGCAAAAAACATAAACTTCTTCATATTCGATAAATTGTGCATTAAAGTTCTTGTTTCCTACATCGTCCTACCACTTCTTCGTAGGCTTACGGCGTGGTACGCTATCGCCCTGCGAGCCTCTTGCATATGCGCCACCGCGTGAGGGTGCTCCGCTACGCGTGTTGCGCGAAGGGCGGGTAGCATATGAACTACGACCATCACCAGAAATGCGGGCGTCGCGTGAAGAATGAGCGTCGCGTGAAGAATGGGCGTCGCGTGAGTTGCGGCCATCTCCATAACTGCGATTATCGCGTGAAGTATGACTGGTGCGTGAACCATTGTTGTCGCGTGAACCATTGTTGTCGCGCGAACCATTATTGTCGCGCGAGTTGCGGACATTGCCAGACCTACGGCCATCGCCTGAGGTGCGCTTATGTTCCCTATCTTCGGGTAGCGCGCCACCGAAGAAGTAGCTCTTCTGACGACGCTTATCCTCCTGAGTGCGTGCAACATAGACAGCCTCGCCTGTATATGGATTGGTACCCGTATAGAACATCACAGACGATAGTGTCATAGGCGTAGGCGTGAGGTCCTGCACCTGCTCGAGGGTGAAGTGCAGCTTGCCAAGCACCTTGTCGGCCAGAGCCTGCATATCGCGTTCCTCGCAGCCAGGGTGCGACGATATGAAGTATGGAATGAGCTGATAGTTAAGCTCTTCACGACGACAAATCTGCTTAAAGCGCGAGTTCATCGCCTCGAACAACGAGAACGATGGCTTACGCATAAGGTTGAGAACCCTATCCTCGGTATGCTCAGGTGCCACCTTAAGGCGACCCGAGGTATGGTGCTTGACGACGATATCAAAATAGTTTGACGAGTCGAAGAGGTCGTAGCGGATACCACTGCCGATGAAGGCACGCTTGACGCCCTTAGTCTCGCGTATCTTGCGGTAGAGCTCGATAAGGCGGCTGTGGTCGTTATTCATATTGGGGCATAGGCGTGGGTGGAGGCACGAGGGTCGCTTACAGCGCTTGCACAGCGCCTCATCCTTGCCACGCATACCGTACATATTTGCCGAAGGGGCACCGATATCGGAGATGGTACCCTTGAAGTCGGGCATCTCGGTAAGGCGTCTAACCTCCTCGAGAATAGAGCGTTCCGAGCGAGAATTGATAAACTTACCCTGATGTGCCGATATGGTGCAGAACGAGCAGCCACCGAAGCAGCCTCGGTGGATGTTAATCGAGTGCTTAATCATCTCCCACGCAGGGATGTCGCCCTTATCGCGATAGCGGGGGTGCGGAGCGCGCTCATAGGGCAGGTCAAACGACTTGTCGAGCTCCTCGGTGGTGAGGGTCTCGTGTGGCGGTGTGATGACGACATAGCTATCGCCCACAGACTCGATGAGCGTGGTGTTGCACTCCATCATATTGCTAAGCGTCTCTATCTCAGTGAAGTTCTTAGCAAACTTTGCCTTATCCTCGACGCACTCCTCGAACGAGTAGAGCACCTTAGCACTGCCATTATAGAGTCGCTCGACATAGGCCTTATCGGCGATGAAGCCCACCTGACGCAAGCCTCGCAGCAGCTTCATATTGAAGCCGTTACGCATAGCCTTAGCCACCTCGCGAATAGGCTTGTCGCCCATACCGTAGATAAGCAGGTCGGCACCCGAAGTTGCCAGCACCGAGCGCTGCAACGCATCGGTCCAATAGTCGTAGTGCGTAAGGCGGCGCAACGACGCCTCAATGCCACCCACAACCACAGGGGTATGCGGAAAGAGGTTTTTGAGAATCTTGGTATAGGTATCGACCGTTCTGTCGGGGCGGAAGCCAGCCTTGCCACCAGGCGTATAGGCGTCGTTGGAGCGGAGGCGTATGTTGGCCGTATAGTGGTTGACCATCGAGTCCATAGCGCCCGCAGTAACGGCAAAGAAGAGGCGTGGCTTGCCGAGTTTCTTGAAGTCACGCAGGTCATCGCGCCAATTTGGTTGCGGCACGATGGCAACACGGTAGCCCTCCGACTCGAGGATGCGGCCTATGACCGCAGGACCAAAGGCGGGGTGGTCGATGTAGGCATCGCCCGAAAAGATGATGACATCGAGCTCGTCCCAGCCACGAGCCTCGACCTCTTTCATTGTTGTTGGCAGAAACATATCGTCGCTATTTTATTTGTCGAACAGGTTAAATCTCATCCATATCGAGACCCACGGCATCGGTATACGAGTCCCACTTCTGGAGTACTGCCTTGAAGTCCTCGGGCAGCTCCGACTCGAACTGCACATACTTGCCCGTAGTCGGGTGGTCGAAGCCCAGCGCACGAGCGTGGAGCGACTGGCGGGGGATTAGCTTAAAGCAGTTCTCGATAAACTGCTTATATCTCTGGAAAGTCGTACCCTTGAGGATGCGGTTACCGCCATAGCGCTCGTCGTTGAAGAGCGGGTGGCCCTGCCACGACATATGCACACGAATCTGGTGCGTGCGGCCCGTCTCGAGGCGGCACTCCACGAGGGTCACATAGCCGTAGCGGCGCAGCACCTTAAAATGCGTAACGGCGTGCTTGCCATCCGAGCCATCGGCAAAGACATACATCTGTAAGCGTTCCTTAGGGCTGCGGCCGATGTTACCGATGATAGTACCCTCATCTTCTGCGATATTACCCCACACGAGTGCCACATAGCGGCGGTAGATCGTGTGGTCGAAGAACTGCTTAGCAAGGGCGGCGTGCGCCTTCTCGTTCTTAGCCACAACGAGCAGACCCGAAGTATCCTTGTCGATACGGTGCACAAGGCCCGCACGAGCATTACCCTCGCTAAACATCTCAAGGTTCGAGAGGTGGTACGACAGCGCGTGGACAAGCGTGCCGCTATGGTTACCCACACCTGGGTGCACGACCATACCCGCCTCCTTGTTGATGACGATGATGTCGTCATCCTCGTAGACGATGTTGAGCGGTATGTTTTCGGGCACAATCTCCTCCTTGCGGCGAGGATATGGCATAACGATAGATATCTGATCGAGCGGCTTGACCTTATAGCTCGACTTCTGGGGCTTGCCGTTTACCAAGATGTTGCCACCATCGGCAGCGGTCTGTATGCGGTTACGCGATGTGTGCTCGAGGCGTGCGGTGAGGAACTTATCGAGGCGCATAAGCGACTGTCCCTTGTCGACCGTCACCGAGAAGTGCTCATACATCTCGTCACCCTCGTTCTCGTCGCCCTCAACATCATCATCTATATCCACATCGTCGTCACCTCCGCCATCTATCTGCAAAACATTCGAGTCGAAGAGCACGATAGGCTCCTCGTCCTCAATATAGTCATCCTTGTCTATCTTGAACTGCGTCATACTATACTACTTACATTATCTCGTTACTACTCCTCTGCCACCTCGCCCTCGGTGCCGTCCGCCTCAATCTCCTTGCGGCGACGCTCCTCGAACGACTTTAGCTCCTTGGTGGCAATAACATTCATCGAGTCGACCATCCTCTCGTCGCAGCTGAGGTAGAGCGTAACCTCGCCACCACGCTTGACCTGCGTGCCGATGCTCACCGACTGCTTATATACGCGTGCCTTGCGGCGTGCGATGATATCCTCCACGCTGCCGTCGTAGACCACCTTGCCCACATTGAGGCCGCTATCCCACAGGGCGCTGCGCGCCTGCTGCAACGATAGACCGACGAGGCGAGGCGTGTAGACATCCTGCTCCTCACGACGGTAGCTCACCCTGAGCGATACGCCCGTACCTACGGCACACTTGCGGCGTGTGGTAGGGGTAATCTCCCTGCCCTCGACATACTGCTTGAGCACATAGTCCGTCGAGGTCATATCGGCCTCGTAGACGAGCTTGTCGACCGTAAGGCCCGAACGCTCTATCTGGTTGAGCGCCTGACGAAGTGTCTGCTTAGCCACATACGGAATGTCGACCATACGGCGGCTATATGCGTTAATCGTAACATATACCTTGCGGCCTGGCTTGATGGTCACATCTCTCACCGTCGAGGTGCGAGGTAGCTGATCGACGATAGTACCACCGGGCAGGTCAACATCGAATACCGAGTCGCGCACCACGATGCGGAAGTCCTCCCTGTCGGCTATGGCGCGTGCCTCGTCGATATCAATACCGAGGAGACTTGGCACCTCAATAACATTACCCAGACGCGTGCCACTCCTAAGGCCAACATAGAGGCCAAAGAGCAGCAGCAGGCCAAAGCAACACATAAGTATCAGGTGCGAGATTATCGGGTAGTTTCGATAGAAGGCGATGATGCCACCACCCTTTGCGCCACCTTTGTTGCCTCTCGTTGTTCCACCTCGTTTTTGACCACTCTTTGGGCTGGGTGTGCGCTTCTGGCCACCGCCCTTACTCTCTCCACTCATATCGTCGTTACTCTCCGTACTAACTATTATATCATCACTATTCTCCTCAACCGCCTCAGGCTCAGACTCAGGCTCCTCCTCTACCTCGGCATAATCGGCATCCTCGTGCGCTATGCTCTCCACCGCCGTATGCTCGCCCCTACGCTCCACAACATTATAGTGCGAGTCGCGCTCAACGGGTATAAAGCCAGCCGAAAGCACCATAGCCTCAAGCTCCGCTACACTCATAGATGGCTTCTCGACGCCACCAGCCATAGAGTATATCTTCGTGCTATCGCCAATCGTGCCGTCGATGTCGTCAGCACCAAAGGCGAGGGCCATTTCCGTCGTCGCCTTGCCGTACGACACCCAATATGCCTTGATGTGGGGTATGTTATCGAGGAAGATACGCGCAATGGCTATTGTACGAAGGTCGTCCTCGACGCTGCTCTCACCCGCCTCCGAAAGTCTATTGCCACGGCTGTGGTACTTGAGCGGGATGAAGGCATCGAAGCCCGGCGCCTCGTCCTGCAACTTACGCAGGCGGTCAAGGTGGTCGATTCTATGCTCCAAGGTCTCGATATGGCCGTAGAGCATCGTGCAGTTTGTTGCGATGCCCATATTATGCGCTGCACGATGCACCGCAAGCCACTCCTCCGACGAGCACTTATCGGGACATATCTTAGCCCTCAGCTCTGCGTCGAATATCTCAGCGCCACCACCAGGGATGCACTCCATACCCGCCTCCTGCAAGCGGCGCAGGCCCTCGACTACCGACACACCCTCGTGGCGTATCATATAGAATATCTCCACCGCCGTGTATGCCTTAACCGTGACCGTGGGCAGCGCTCGCTTAACCCTACGAATCATAGCGCAGTAGGTGTCGAGGTCGTGCTTAGGGTGCACGCCACCGACGATGTGTACCTCCGTGATGTCGGTACCACGCAGCTCCTCGGCCTTGCGCTCAATCTCCTCGAGCGACATATACCACGCATCGGCATCGCCCTCACGACGCCTGAACGAGCAGAACTCGCAGTTGAAGAGGCAGATGTTCGTAGGCTCAAGGTGTACATTGCGGTTGTAGAAGATACTCTCACCACTCATCTCACGCTTGCGCTGCGTAGCGAGCTCACCAAGGAGCCAGAGTGGCGCCTCGCGCCAGAGCTTGAGAGCATCGGCCGCCGTGATGCGCTCGCCACGACGAACAGCATCCGATATGTCGTAAATAGTGTGCATACTATTTTGGGGCTTTGAAATATACTACTAATGCGATGATACTGAATATGATGTTGGGCAACCAGACACCGAGCCACGGCGCTAAGTTACCACCCAGGGCCACCTGCTCGAAGACACGGCCCAGCATAATATATCCGAAGCAGAGAGCGATACCCATACCGATGTGCATACCCATACCGCCACGCACCTTGCGCGAGGCGAGCGACACGCCGATAATCGTTAGGATGAAGGTTGAGAATGGGTACGAGAAGCGTGTGTGGCGCTCCACCTCGATAAGGAAGAGGTCGTCCGAGCCCTTCTTGCGCTGCTGCGCGAGGAAGTCGTTGAGCTCCTCGAGGGTCAGGGTCTTAACGAGACCCTTGGTGTCGACAAGCTCACGAGCATCGAGGTTGATAAGCGTGTCGAGGTTGCGGAACTGCTCGTAGCCCAGCGTGCCATCCTCGTCGCTCGAATATATCACATAGCGGGGCGCTGTCCACCTACCCGACTCCTCGTCGAACGAGGCACTTGCGGCATTTAGTGTCTCCACCATACGCGAACCCTCGTAGCGCTCGATGGCGAAGAAGGGCACACGCTCCAGACTCGGGGAGTAGCCCCTGACATATACGAAGGTGCCAGGCTCTATCTGTCGATATACATTCTGGTCATAGTCTATAAGCTGGCTGCCCTTGAAGTACTCGTTCTGGAACGCAACACTGGCCTTCTGTCCTTCGGGGATGACCCAGAGGCTCAACGATAGGCTCAGCACAGCGATGACACCCGCACCCAGCATATAGGGCCACATAAGTCGGCGGAAGCTGACGCCACCCGACAGTATCGCCACAATCTCGGTCTGCATCGCCAGCTTCGAGGTGAAGAAGATTACCGAGATGAAGGTAAACAGCGCACTAAACTGGTTGATGAAGTAGGGAACGAAGTTAAGATAGTAGTCGAAGATGATGGCACGCCAAGGTGCGTGACGCTCGGTGAAGTCGTCGACACGCTCCACATAGTCAAACACGACGAGGATGATGGTCATCATCAACAGACCAAAGATATAGGTTCGGAGGAACTTTCTGAGGATATACCTATCGAGAGTTCTATAACCTGGTAACGAGGGTATAAGCTTCACGCTCTAAACTTTTAATAGTTACTATTTTGGCTCTACGGCGAGCCGATTGTTTGCCTCTTATAGGCGTCTTGCAAGTTTTACGACCATCTCCTCCTTC
This sequence comes from Alistipes sp., assembly GCA_017631255.1. GTDB lineage: Bacteria > Bacteroidota > Bacteroidia > Bacteroidales > Rikenellaceae > Alistipes. The sequence goes on along the minus strand of JAGBTP010000022.1, from coordinate 52,324 downwards.
CAAGGCTTGAAGTCACCCGCAGCGATATGCTTGCGTGCCTCGCCCACAAGCCATAGGTAGAAGGCCGTATTGTGGAGCGACGCTATCTGCGCAGCGAGCATCTCCTTGCACACAACCAGGTGGTGGAGGTACGCCTTAGTGTACTGATGGTCGACGAAGGTCACACCCATAGGGTCGATTGGCGAAAAGTCCTTCTCCCACTTCTTATTACGGATGTTAATCACTCCCTCCGAGGTGAAGAGCTGACCATTACGGCCGTTACGCGTAGGCATCACGCAGTCGAACATATCCACACCCCTATCTATCGCCTCGAGGATATTTACAGGCGTGCCCACACCCATCAGGTAGCGTGGCTTATCGGTCGGCAGCACCGTATTACATACCTCAATCATAGAGTACATAACATCGGTAGGCTCACCCACGGCAAGACCACCAATAGCATAGCCATCGGCGTTGTACTGCAACACATTACGCGCAGCACGCTCTCTAAGGTCGGGGTATCCCGCACCCTGCACGATAGGGAACAGGGCCTGATAGTGGCCCCACTTGGGCTGCGTCTGGTGGTAGCGGTTGAAGCAGCGGTCGAGCCAGCGCTCGGTGAGTGCAAGCGACTTAGCCGCATAGTCGTATGGTGCATCGCCCGGAGGACACTCGTCGAAGGCCATCATAATATCGGCACCGATTGTTCGCTCCGTGTCGATGACGCTCTCAGGCGTAAAGAGGTGGCGTGAGCCGTCGATATGCGACTGGAAGTGACACCCCTCCTCCTTGAGCTTGCGGCACGCCGCCAGCGAGAAGACCTGAAAGCCACCGCTATCGGTGAGCATAGGCTTCGTCCACGACGAGAAGCGGTGCACGCCACCCGCCGCCTCGATGATATCCATACCTGGGCGAAGGTAGAGGTGGTAGGTATTTGCCAAGATAATCTGGGCCTTAGCCTCCTGGTCCACATCGCGATGGAAGATACCCTTCATCGCCGCAGCGGTACCTACGGGCATAAATATTGGAGTCTCAACAGGGCCGTGGTCCGTCTCAAGGAGACCACAACGCGCCTTGCTATCGGGCGCAGTATGTAGCAGTGTAAACTTCATAAACATATATATAACGCGCAAATATAGAAAAAATAATTGGATTTTCACCACGCGAGCGCAACAAAACACCTCACTTAGACTATCGCAGCAACCGGCCCGATAGAGCTAACGGCGTATGAGCCAAAATTATGACACGGAGCGAAAAATAATATGAAGCATAACGCTCCTCGTTCCACTTTTTTTTTATATCTTTGTGCGATTATATCTTTATTGAAATTGTGACACAGATTTTTAACCATATACTCGACCATTACACCTACGCAGGAGTAGCACTCGCCATCGTCATCGTGGTGCTCTTCGGCGTGCAGATATACTACTACGGCATCGCCTATCGACGCGTTCACCGCTTCCGCCTCTCGCAGCGCAGAAAGCAGATAACATCCACACCTCCAATCTCCATCATCATAGCCGTCAGGGGCGAGAACGAGAGGTTTCTCAGTCAGGAGCTCCCCGAGTTACTTGGTCAGCAGTACGACCATTTTGAGGTGGTGGTGGTCTACATCGGTAACGACCTCGAGTACTACGAGGAGTTGCAGCGCATACGCAACAACTACTCCTATATGCGCCTCACGCGTATGGGTGGCGGCGAGCGCATATTCATCACCACAAAGCAGGCACTCAATGTCGGCATCAAGTCAGCGCAATACGAGGCACTGCTCTTTACCATCCCTGGTGCCATACCAAGCAGCAAGCGCTGGGTGGAGTTCGTGGCTAAGGGCTACGAGCGAGGCGAGATTGTTGTGGCACCGTCGATTGCGCGCTTCGAGAACAACAGCACCAAGTGCTTCATTATGCGTATGGTAGAGTTCCAGCGCCTGCGTAACGCTATGGCCCGTGCCGTGGTGGATAGGCTCTACTACGCACCACGCAGCAACTACGGCTTTACGCGCCGCCTATATAACTCGACACGCGGTTACAACCACCTCGGCATCGACATTGGCGACAACGACCTCTACTTGCAGGACTTAGCTACGGCATCGAACACCGCCGTGGTGCTCTCGCCACACGCTATGGTCATCGAGGAGCGCAGCAGCGTATGGTCCGAGTGGGTGGAGCATATGCGTTACTACGGCTCGACATTCGAGAACTATAACACTGCAACCAAGAGCTTTATCCGTCGTGAAAGGGTTAGCCGTGTGCTCTTCTTTTTTGCTACCGTGGTGGCTATCGCTGTGCTACCACTGGAGCTTAAGCTTGGCGCAATAGCTCTCGCTCTGTTGCGTTATATTGTTGTGGTATGGTCGTCACACCTCACCGCTCGCCGCCTTGGTGAGCGCAGCGTGGCGCTACGATATTGGATTTACGACCTCACAGGCCCCATTGTGGAGTGGATAATAGGCTCGAACGAGAGCAATAAAACACCCAAAATATGGAGATAGATGACTACATCGTAGCCACCGATGCACGCCTTGTGGAGCTCGCCTCGGAGGGTGATCAGCAGGCATTTGAACACCTCTTCACGCGCTATCGCGAGGCCCTGACACGCCTCTTCGAGCAGCGCCTCGACGACAAGGCCATCGCCAGCGACCTGCTACAAGAGACCTTCATCAAGGTCTACCTGCACCTGGATAGCTACTCGAAGAGCTACACCTTCGGGCAGTGGATATACGCCATTGCGCGCAACACGCTGGTTGACCACCTGCGCCGTCGTGCCGACGACATATCCATCGACGAGCGCTTCCGCTCGCCACAGGCAACGACGCCAACGCCTGAGGAGTCGGTCATAATACGCCAGAGCAACAGCCACTTCTACGCTGCGCTCGAAGAACTATCGGAGGAGTATCGCAGGGTTATCGAGATGCGCTTCCTCGACGAGTACTCCTACGAGGAGATTGCCGAAAAACTCGGCAAGCCGATAAACACCATAAAGACGCAGATACGCCGTGCGCGTGCCGCCGTGTGCAAGTTAATCCTCGAGAAGGAGTAGCGTCAAAACCGGGAGCACAGTAGCGAGCTACATAGGCGTGAAATGCGGAGATGACAAGCGAGCAAAATGCGTGATAACAGAGAATTACAACGACAGATAAATACCATTGAGCGATGATGAAGAGCGAAGTGATAAAGCAATATTTCCCCGATATTAGCCCACGACAGCAGAGCCAATTTGAGGCACTTGGCGCACTCTACGAGGAGTGGAACAGCCGCATAAATGTCGTCTCGCGCAAGGATATGGAGCACCTCTACACCCGCCACATCCTTCACTCTTTGGCCATCGCCAAGGTGTGCCAATTCAAGGCGGGCGCCAAGGTCATAGATATAGGCTGTGGCGGTGGCTTCCCATCGGTGCCACTTGCGATTATGTTCCCCGAGGTGGAGTTTGTCGGCGTCGACTCGATTGGTAAGAAGATTCGCGTGGTTGAGGGCGTGAAGGCGGGGGCTGAGATTGACAACCTCCGTGCGATAAATGCTCGTGCCGAGCAGGTGGGCGAGAAGTTCGACTATGTGGTATCGCGCGCCGTAACCGAGATGGCACGATTCGTGCCTTGGGCTTGGCCTTTGTTGCGCCGTGGTGAGATGGGTACGCTGCCAAATGGTGTGCTCTACCTCAAGGGTGGCGAGTTGGCCGAGGAGCTGGCAGCAACGCGTATGAGGTGGAACCTCTACGATATTGATCGTATGTTCGACGACGAATTTTTCGAGACTAAGAAGGTAGTTTATACGCCTTATAAATAATAAGTTATGGAGTTTGGTGCGTGCGATATGAACCTTAGAATGACCACCCTCGAGGAGCGTGCTGTGCTTGCGCAGCGAGGCTGCTATGCCGAGGAGTGGACTAAGGTTTTGGTGAGCGACGACTTCCGCCCTGAGCAGCTACGCAATGTGCGCTTCGAGGGCGAGGTGGCGATAGGCTCACGCACGCGTATTTCCGACTCCACGATAGCGAACTATGCCATCGGCAACGACTGCATCATCGACGATGTGTTGCGTATGGAGTGCCGCAAGGCCACTTCGTTTGGCGAGGGCGTGGAGGTGGCGGCCGTAAACGAGAATGGTGGCCGCACCATAGCCATCTACCGTGAGCTGACAGCACAGGTGGCATACCTGATGACTATGATGCGCAACCGCCCAGCGATGACGGCGCGTCTCGATGCGCTGGTGCGAGAGAGGGCGGCAAACAACCGCAGCACGATGGGTTGCGTGGGCAACGGCAGCGTGGTGGTGGGTGCGCGCTTCATCCGCGAGGTAAGGATTGAGGATAGCTGCGTGGTGGAGGGTGTGTCGCACCTGGAGAATGGTACGGTAGGTCGTGGCTCACATATAGGCATTGATGTGCGCGCGAGGGACTTCATCGTCGACAACGACGCCCGCGTGGAGGGTGCCTCGAGCCTTGTGCGTAGCTTCGTGGGTGAGCACTGCGTCATCGACAACGGCTTTACGGCTATCGACACCCTGATGTTTGCCAACTGCCACTTCGAGAATGGCGAGGCCTCGGCAGTGTTTGCTGGTCCGTTTACCGTATCGCACCATAAGTCGTCGCTGCTCATCGCCGGCATCTTCTCGTTCTTCAACGCCGGCAGCGGCACCAACCAGTCGAATCACCTCTTCAAGAGCGGCGCAGTGCATCAGGCTGTGCACCAGCGAGGCACGAAGTTCGGCAGCAGCGCATATGTTATGTCGCCCGCAATCGAGGGTCCATATACGGTGGTACTTGGACGCCACACGCGCCACCACGACACGCAGGATATGCCATACTCATATCTTATCGAGGAGGCGGGGCAGTCGCTCCTAATGCCAGCCCTTGCACTCAAGAGTTACGGTACGGTGCGCGACATAGAGAAGTGGAAGAGTCGTGACAAGCGCAAGCTCAAGCGCGACAATATATGTTTCGAGGAGTTTAACCCCTTTATTACGGGCAAGATGCTGCGAGGTGTCGACGCCCTGACACGACTTGAGGAGAGCGACCCCGAAGCCAAGAGCTACAACTATAACCGCACGACGATACGCGCAGCGATGCTAACACGAGGCATAAAGCTCTACAACACCGCCATAGCCGCATCGCTCGGTGCTATGCTCGAGGCAGGTAACTACAAGGGCTACGATGACGACGGCAGCGAGTGGATAGACCTCGCAGGTCAGTACCTGCCGCTGAGCGTGGTCGAGGATATAATTGCGCGCATTGCCGCTGGTGAGCTGAGCCTCGAGGCTTTGGTTGCGGAGCTGAATGCGTTGATGGCGCGCTACAATGATATGGCGGCGGCCTATGCCTACACCCTGACAAGCCACTTGCAGGGTCATCTCCTTTCGGAGGAGGAGGTGCAGAGCATAATCGCATCGTCGCGTAACATCGTCGAGCGTATGCGCGAGACCACCGAGGCAGATAGGCAGCGCGACGCAGGACTCGATATGATGGTGGGCTACGGCTACGACTTCCGTGACGAGGAGGAGCACAAAAACGACTTCCTCAATACGCGATAGTTCATATCGGGAGGGGTGCGCAGAGGTGCTGAGGTGCGTACACGCTGAGGTGCGGACACGCAGAAGCGCTGAGGTGCTAAGGTGCGAACACGCTGAGGTGCTGAGGTACTGAGGTGCTGAGGTACTGAGGTGCGTACACGCAGAAGCACAGAGGTGCGTACACGCATAGCATCATCGCAATGAGCTGGCGGAGGCGTCATCTCATAGTAAGAAACACAGAAACACTAAATTAAGTAACATTATAACTAAAACTTACTAAGACTATGGAGAAAGTAAAAGTATTGATTATCGGTAGCGGCCCTGCGGGCTTCACATCAGCTATCTACACCTCACGCGCTAACCTTTCACCTGTACTCTACGAGGGTATCGAGCCAGGTGGTCAGCTCACTACAACCACCGAGATCGAGAACTTCCCAGGCTACCCAGAGGGTATCACTGGTACCGCTATGATGGAGGACTTGCGCAAGCAGGCACTCCGCTTCGGTGCAGATGTTCGTCGTGGCATCATCACCGACATCGACCTCTCGGAGCGTCCTTTCAAGGTTACCGTTGACCACGAGCACAAGATCGAGGCTGAGGCTGTGATCGTATGTACTGGCGCTTCGGCTAAGTACCTCGGCCTTGAGTCAGAGGCTAAGTATCGTGGTATGGGCGTTAGCGCCTGCGCTACTTGCGACGGTTTCTTCTACCGTAAGCAGGATGTAGCCGTAGTAGGTGGTGGCGACACCGCTTGCGAGGAGGCTACTTACCTTGCATCTATCTGCAAGAAGGTCTACCTTATCGTTCGTAAGAACTACCTCCGTGCTTCTAAGGCTATGCAGGAGCGTGTGTTCAACACTCCAAACATCGAGGTTCTCTTCGAGCACAATACCGCTGAGGTTCTTGGCGACGAGGATGGCGTAACAGGCGTACGCGTGGTTAGCACATCGGGTGAGGAGCGTGTGCTCGACATTATGGGCTTCTTCCTCGCTATCGGTCACCACCCTAATGTAGAGGTACTTAAGGGTCAGCTCGAGCTCGACGAGCAGGGCTACATCAAGGTCGTTCCTGGCACATCTAAGACATCGGTTGAGGGTGTATTCGCTGCGGGCGATGTTAAGGACCCTCACTACCGTCAGGCTATCACCGCCGCAGGTTCGGGCTGTATCGCTGCCCTTGACTGCGAGCGCTGGCTCCTCTCTCAGAAGTAATGGCATTTAGTGTCACCATACTTGGCAACTCATCGGCCAAGCCTACGCCGTCGGCACACCCCTCGGCGCAGGTGGTAAACCTCAACGAGCAATACTACCTCGTTGACGCTGGTGAGGGCGTACAACAGCAGCTCATAAGGCGCGGCATAAACCCGCTGCGCCTTAGGGCTGTTTTCATTTCGCATCTGCACGGTGACCACTGCTACGGCCTCTTTCCGCTAATATCAACCCTCGGACTTGAGGGTAAGCGCACGCCACTCGACATCTACGCCCCAGCACCTATGGGCGAGATTCTCGACTACCACGCCAAATACTTCCTCGACGACATACCCTACGAGATTAAGTATCACCAGGTGGACACGACAAAGCACCAGATAATTATGGAGAACAACACCCTCGAGGTGTGGTCCGTGCCCCTGCGACATCGTGTGCCTACGGCGGGCTACCACTTCAAGGAGAAGCAGCCTGGACTCAATGTCGACAAGTTCAAGATTGAGCGCTACGGACTCTCGATAGCTCAGATTGTGGCACTCAAGCGAGGCGAGGATATCGTGCTTGAGAGTGGCGAGGTGATGGCCAACGAGAAGCTGACATACCGCCCCTACGAGGCACGCTCGTATGCCTACCTGTCCGACACCAACTACTCGGCTAAGGCGGCGGAGCGTGTGCGTGGCGTCGACCTCCTCTACCACGAAACCACCTATGCCCGCAGCGAGGAGCAGTGGGCCAAGGGCAGAGGACACTCCACGACAACGGAGGCGGCACGCGTGGCACAGCTGGCAGAGGCTAAGAGGCTAATAATCGGACACTTCTCGTCGCGATACAAGAATCACGACTTGTTGGCAGAGGAGTGTCGTGAGATATTTCCAAATACGGATATTGCTCGTGAGGGCGATACCTTCTTTATTGATGAGAGACGATGACTAAGGCCGAGATACAACTACTACGCGCATTGGGCGACAAGCGCACACGCGACGCTGAGAGGCTCTTTATTGCCGAGGGCGACAAGCTCGTCGACGAGATACTCGCATCACGATTTGTGGTGCGTAGGATCTACACCACTGAGACCGATATGCGTGGCACAAATGTCGAGCATATCGAGCGCAAGGATATGGAGCGCATCTCCGCACTCAAGACCCCAACGACGACACTCGCCGTAGTTGAGCAACCACGCTATGAGCTGTCGACCGCCAAGCTGCGTGGCAAGCTATCCCTCGCCCTCGATGGCGTACAGAATCCTGGCAACCTGGGCACCATAGTGCGCCTTGCTGACTGGTTTGGCATCGAGGATATCGTCTGCTCGCGTGAGTGCGCCGACTGCTACAACCCGAAGGTTGTTCAGGCGACAATGGGCGCAATACTACGCGTGAGGATACACTACACCGACGACCTTGCCGCGCTGCTGCGCGAGGCAAGGGAGATGGGTCTTCCGATTTACGGCACACTGCTCGATGGCGACAACATCTACGATACATCGCTTGACCGCAGTGGCATCATAGTTATGGGCAACGAGGGTCGTGGAGTGAGCGACGAGTGTCGCAACACACTGACGCACAAGCTCCTCATACCGCCCTACCCTGCCGACCAGCCCACCTCGGAGTCACTAAATGTGGCGATGGCGACGGGCATCATCCTCTCTGAGTTCCGACGCAGAGGGTGATGTGGTGATTAGGCAGTGCTGCACAAATAAATAGAGACATAGATATAAAGAGAATGGGGTTGTCCAAGCGGACAACCCCATTTTCCTTGTTGATAAGAGAGGGCGGAATTACTCGCTCTTCTTAACAATACGACGCTCCTTGATACGAGCCTTCTTACCTGTAAGGTCACGGAGGTAGTAGATACGAGCACGGCGTACAACACCATACTTGTTAACCTCAATCTTGTCGATGTGTGGAGAGTAAAGTGGGAAGATACGCTCTACACCAACGCCGTTAGATACCTTACGGATGGTGAACATCTTAGTGCGGCCAGTACCCTTGATCTGAATTACTACACCACGGAAGCTCTGCAAGCGCTCCTTGTTACCCTCGACAATACGGTAAGTTACGGTGATAGTATCACCAGCACCGAACTGAGGCACATCAGCCTCACCCTTTGTCCACATCTGCTCGTTTACGAGTCTGATCAACTGATCCTTGTTCATTGTTGCAACAAATAATTAAATGTTTAGCGTTCAACATTATCGCTGTGCCTACCCTACCATATTGCCACCCTCGACAATAATCCTGCGCCTTCGTCGATATGCCACCTTACGGCCACACATCACTGGCACCCCTTGAGCCTGCACCCATTATAAGAGGTTGATACGGGCTGCAAAGGTAGGTAATTATTTTTATTGTGCAAAGTTTTAGAGTAAAAAATGCTCTAAATGAGTAGTGTTAGCACCACAAAGCCTACGCCTTGCAATGCTAACACCACTATTTTACGCCGCCACCGAGCCTCCTCGACTACGGAATTTGCCCTACCTCTAAATATATATTAATTGAGGTATCGAGCGCACGACGGGCACGCTGCCATCCTCGCTCTCAACGGCAAAGAGAATGAGGACATAATCCTTGCCCGACTCGAGCTGGATGTCGATATTCTTGAGGCCCTTAAAGCACTTCGAGCGGAGGTACTGCTCTGCGGTGGTGCCGTTCTTCATAGCATTGCGCGCATCGGTGTAGAACGACGAGTAGATGCTCTTAACCATACCCTCATCCATAGGTGTGCCCTCAGGCACATAATATATAGTATCGTCAGCCGCCACAATCAGGCCATAGTAGCCGTCCCAGCTACCAGGGTTGATGGTAAGGCGTGCGAGGTTGTTCGAGATTGACGAGTTAACCGAGAACTTAACATCGTAAGGCGTAGGCATAGGCATATTCACCAGCGTGTAGTGAATAGGCGTAGTAAGATTATAGGTATTGCCCTGGAGCTCAATGCCATAGCTATACACCACATACACCGCACCTGGCTGCATACCGTCGAACGAGCGCACCGCCGTATCGGTATAGATAAGCTGGGGCGAGATGCGCGACATAAGCTCCTCGAGGGTCATATTGTTACGCTGTGCCAGCGCCAGATAGCTCGACATCTCAGCCTCGACGAAGAGCTGCTCGGTTGTCATACCCGACTGGCGGAAGTACTCCACATCGATGATATTGGCCATATATGGGTGCAGGCGGTCCTGAGGCTTATAGGTGATGGTACAGCTCTTGTATGTCAAGTCCGACACCTCGAACGAGAACTGGTTGAGCAGCTGCTTATCCTGCGTGATGTAGACCCTTGGCGAATCCTTAGCACCACGGTACTCTACGGTGATAAAGCCGAAGCGCTCCTCGTTGACATTGCTTGGCGCCACGCTGACCACAATCGAGTAGTCGGTAATCTCCTTAATCGTCATCCACTCGACATTACTCTTTGCCGTAGGGCGCTCACCCTTGATGGCATTGCTAACGGCGTAGTAGATCTGCACCTGGCCGCCACCGCCCTCGATGCCCAGCTCGCTACAATCGAGCATCACGACTGGTGGGTTGTTTGGGTCGATGCTCTCCTTCTGGCAGCCGGTGAAAATGAGTGCCACAAGAGCTACGACAAACGCATAAATAGTTCTCTCTCTAAGCATATTCATAACCATTGTATTATGGGGGCAAAGATAGAGTTTTTTGGGCGTACGCACAACACATAATCTCCATTTTTTCATTTTCGGGCGGGCGGAGTTGGCTTTCTCGCAGAAAATATCTAACTTTGTGAGTTATATAAGCGACCAAGATATGCTAAACATCGACACCATACTTGCCATTAAGGACGAGGCTCAGTTCGAGCGCACAGCGCTGGAGCTATTTCGCTACCAGGCAGCGCATTGCGTCCCCTACCGCCGCTACATCGAGCTCCTCGGCATCGACCCCGCCACCATCGAGCGCTGCGAGGATATACCCTTTATGCCTATCGAACTCTTCAAGAGCGAGGATGTCTACTGCGAAACGACACCTCCCGAGGTGGTATTTACCTCGAGTAATACCGGCTCGACGGTGCCCTCGCGACATATGATGGCCTCACTCGAAACCTATCGCAAGGCATTTACCAAGGCGTTTACGGAGTTCTATGGCGATGTAACGATGTGGAGCATCTACGGCCTGCTACCGAGCTACCTCGAGCGTGAGGGCTCGTCGCTGATATATATGGTCGACACGCTCATCAAGAAGTGCGGTTCGGGAGGCTTCTATCTCAATAATTATGAGCAGCTTATAGCCGATATGGCGAGCGACCCTAAGCCTAAGATTCTGCTGGGTGTGAGCTACGCCCTCTGGGACCTTGCGGAGCAGTATGCCCCTAAGTTACAAGATACCATCGTTATGGAGACGGGCGGTATGAAGGGCAGGCGCAAGGAGATATCGAAGCGCGAGCTGCACGAGATTTTGTATCGTGGCTTCGGCATCAAGCAGATAGCCTCGGAGTACGGTATGGCAGAGCTTACCTCGCAGGCATACTCCGCTGGCGAGGGCATCTTCCGCACACCGAGCTGGATGCGAGTCCTTGTGCGCGATGTTAACGATCCGTTTGACCACAGACCTGAGGGTAGGCGTGGCGGCATAGATATTATCGACCTTGCTAACCTCTCGTCGTGCGCCTTCTTGCAGACGCAGGATATGGGTCGACTATTCGAGGATGGCTCGTTTGCCATCGACGGCCGCATTGCAGGTAGCGACATCCGCGGCTGTAACCTATTAGTACACAACGCCAATGAAGTATAACAGCGACATACTACGCCGCCTACATAGCGAGCTAAAGGATATCCTTGCGGAGGTTATTCGCGTCTGCCAGGTGGCCAACATTCCCTACTTCGTGCAGGGCGGTACGGCCATAGGTCTCCACTTCTTCGAGGAGATAGTGCCCTGGGACGACGACATCGACCTCGGTATGACGCGCGACAACTACGAACGCTTCCTGCGCGAGGCGCCAGCACTGCTACGCGAGGGCTACACGCTTCAGGAGTTCAGCACTGAACCCGACACCCCCTTCTACTTCGCCAAGGTACGAAAGAGTGGCACACGCTTCGTCGAGAGCGAGTGGGTCGGTATGCCTATTGCCGAGGGCATCTACATCGACATCTTCCCCTACGACCTCATCCCCGACGACGAGGCCCTGCGTCGCAAGCAGCGCGCCGAGGTGGGCTTCTGGGTCAACTGCTTTATAGCCAAGAGCGTATGGCTCTGGCGATGGTTCGGCAAGGCAAACAATGGCGTGGTACTACCCAAGAGTATGCTCTCGTGTGCCGCTATCAGGGTGGTGACATCATTCCTTAGCAAAAGACAGATATACAATAATTTACACCGTGCGCTAACGCGATATAACGGTACCGATGCCACCTACTACAACATCGTGCGTATGCCCAAGGATATGATAGCCGTCAGGGCCATCGAGAACCTCGAGGAGCGCACCTTCTGCGGGATGAAGGTTCTGGCACCTGCCGACCTTGAGACATACCTCCGCAGCCACTACGGCAACATACAAAAGTGGCTGCCCGAGCACTTGCAACTAAACCACGCGCCTGAGGTGCTACACTTCGGCGAGCATCTGCTTAGCGACGAGTCGGAGCGCATATCGGTTGTCATTCCGCTATACAACAAGGAGGTGGAGGTGGAGCGTGCCCTACTATCGGTCATCAACCAGAGTCTTGCGCCGTGGGAGATTATCGTCGTGGATGATGGCTCGACGGATGGCTCAGCCGCCGTCGTTGAGCGCGTCATTGCGGAGCATCCCGAGGCCAGGATACGCCTTGTGCGCCAGCAAAATAGAGGTGTGAGTGGTGCGCGTAACAGAGGCATACTTGAGTCTACGGGCGAGTATGTAGCGCTACTCGATGCCGACGACTACTACCTTTCGGGCTACATCGCCGAAATATGTCGTCTTATGGCCTACTATCCCAATGCCGACGCCTACTCAACGGCCTTCGATATTGTCGAGGGCACACGCCGTACGCGTGCCGCCGTGCCCGAAGTGGAGGGTTACTTCAACCCCGCTGAGGAGGCACTCAAGCACCGCTATGGCATCATACCCTCGACTGCAACGCTGCGTCGTGCCACCATAACCGAACTCAACGGCTTCCCTGAAGGTATGCGCCTCGGCGAGGACCAATGGCTCTGGGTGCGTATGATGCAGGAGGGGTGTAAATTCTGCTTCTCGCCGATGTCGCTGGTGCGCTACTCCAAGGAGGCGACAAACCGCTCTGCTGCGATATACCGCAGCGAGGCATCGGAGCACACCATCGAGGAGCTATACCGCGTAGAGCAGGACGAGACCCTCAACGAATACATCGCCCGTATAGGCATCGGCAAGGCTATCACGCAGAGTGTGCGTGGTGGTAGCAAGGATGCTGCGCGCGCAATTAAGGCCTTTGCCTACACCCGCCGCTCACGCAGGCAGCTGCGCCGTCTGCGCCTCCTCAACGCCCTGCCCAAGTGGCTCCGCCCAACACTCGACCGCACCTACGCCGCCCTCGCGTGGCTGATTAAGCACCGAGGATTGTAATACAACAGAGGCTGTCCATAGGGCAGCCTCTGTTATTTAATTATGTAGCCTTGTTAGACAGCTTCTTAAAAGAGGATTAGACAGCCTCCTGTTGAATATCCTCCGCCAAATACAGTCATAACTATAACATCGCCTCGCTTCATAAGGTGGTGATTCTGAGCAAAGACGAGGGCTGACGAGGCAGAGCCCGTATTGCCAAGCTCGACGATATTCTGGAGCACCTGCTCAGGGCGCAGCTTAAGGTCGGAGGCAACATTATTGAGGATGCGCAGGTTGGCCTGATGCGCTACGAGGTAGGTCATATCCTCGAGCGTGTAGCCATTATTCTCGAGCAGCGCACGCACATTGCGGGGCATCGACTGGCACGCCTTGATGAAGACATCCTTGCCGTTGGTCATCGAGATACCGCCAGCCGTAGGGCGCATATTGATAGCCTCGGTGCAGCCAGGCATATAGCCCAGCGCCTCGGTGTTAATCTCCACAATGCGGGCATCGCCCTCCGCAACGCGCTCCTTAGACAGGAAGAAGCAGGCGGCAGCATCGCCCCAAAGGTGGCCACTCTTGGGGTCCTCGGGGTTGTAGTACGCCGTATTCTTATCGCCACCCACGACCAGCGCCTTGGTGGCTTTACCGCTCTTGAAATAGCACTCGACAATCTCCAACGCGTTGATGAACGACGAGCAGGCCGATGATACATATATAGCCTTGGCACCCTTGATGTTATAGCGATTCTGCACCGTGTGTGCTGGCGTCGCTACGGTGTCGTGAGGCGAGTACGATGCCGCCACGATAAGGTCCACCTCGCCGATATCATATGGCAGCCTTGTGAGGGCATCCTCAACGGCGCGCAGGGTCATTGTATTCACATTCTCATCATCACCAGCCTTGCACCTTGTCACGATGCCCGTACGCTGACGAATCCACTCGTCTGTCTTGCCATTCTTATCGAGGAAGAAGGCGTTGTCTACCCTCTCTTCGGGGACATAGAATCCCGTTGCATTTATAAACATAAGCACTCTCTTTTTCTACATTCGCACAAGCGATATGCAATAGTTACAAATTTGTTCTATTTCTCCATTAGTACACACCAATTATCGGTGACAAATATAGTAATTAGCTCTAAATCCGCAATAATTAAACACAATAATTTTTGTCCTATTTCTCCACTATTGGTCATCCATCGAAGGCTAAACTCTTGCTTATCAACCCCTCCGCAGGGGACACTTTTTGCGACCTTGCGACCAAGAAGCGAGGGGCGCACACCTATTTTTTAGGGAACGATTATTGGAGATTACATAAGTTTTTGTATATTTGTAGGTTGAAACAGCACAAACTATGAGCAACAGACTAAAAATAGGAATCTCGCAGGGCGATACCAACGGCATCGGCTGGGAGATCATACTCAAAATATTGGCCGATAACCGCATCACCGAACTCTTCACTCCCGTAATCTACGGCTCGAGCGCAGCAGCAGCCTTCTACGAGCGTATGCTCAAGGAGCGCGACAAGGAGTACGAGCGCATAAAGTTCAACATCATCGACTCGCCAAACAAGGCGCAGAGCGGCAAGGTGAACCTTATAGAGTGCGGCGACAAGGAGCTATCCATAACACCTGGCAAGCCATCCAAGGCGGGTGGTGAGGCCGCAGCGGCAGCGTTGCGTCGCGCCGTGGCAGACCTCAAGTCGCAGAACCTCGACGCACTGGTGACAGCGCCTATCGACAAGGAGATGATTCAGAGCGACGAGTTCCGCTTTACGGGCCACACCGAGCTTTTGGCAGCCAACCTCGAGGGCGAGCCGCTGATGATTATGACATCGGAGATTATGCGCGTGGGCCTTGTGACTATTCACATCCCTGTGGCTAAGGTATCGGAGATGCTCTCAAAAAATCTCATCTGCGAGCGCATAGCGCAGATTAACGACTCTATGAGTGCCGACTTTGGCATCGTGCGCCCTCGCATCGCCGTCCTGGCCCTCAACCCTCACGCAGGTGACGGTGGCCTGCTGGGCAGCGAGGATGAGGCCATCATCCGCCCAGCGATCGTCGAGTCGTACGAGCGCGATATTCTCGCCTTCGGACCATTTGCGGCAGACGGCTTCTTCGCATCGGGACAGTTCAAGAACTACGATGCGATACTTGCTATGTACCACGACCAGGGTCTCACGCCATTCAAGAGCCTCTCGCCCGACGGCGTTAACTTCACCGCCTCGCTATCGGAGGTGCGCACATCGCCCGACCACGGCGTAGCGTACGACATTGCGGGCAAGGGTATCGCCGACGAGCAGTCGATGCGCAACGCTATTTATGAGGCTATCGACATCGTGCGCCGCCGTAGAGAGTGGGCTAAGTGGAACGCAAACCCACTTGAGCACTTCGAGCGCGAGAAGGGTCGCGATATCTCGATTAAGGACCTCCCAGAGACGGAGCACCACGACTAACGCATAACACGGTTGGCTATGGATAAGCAGAGAACAAGAGATTGGGCCGGCGTGGTGATGTCGGCAGTGGTACTCGGACTTGCGGCGTTCTACTTTATGCACGCCTGGATGCCTGAGGAGGCGATGGACTGGGTGATGTTTGCAGCGGTGGCGATGATAGCCGTACGCTCGATAATGCGCATTGCGGTATTAGCCTCGAAAATCAGCCGCCCCGAAGAGGAGAGCAACGACGAGGCATAGGAGGACTCCCCCTGAGAGCAAGCACCTCGTAAGCCCCCAGAAAAATGCCCCATTGCAACACGGGCGCAAAGAAGAAAAAACAACTAACACCAACTCGATATGAGCAAGTTAAAGAGAATGATAGGTATAATCGTAGCGTTGGTATTGCTGGGCATAGCCACAGTGAACTGCTACCACGGCTGGATGCCAGGCAGCGACCTCGAGTGGTCGATGTGGGCAGGAAACTGCATCCTCGGCATTATAGCCCTTATCTACATCTTTAGGCACTAATTCGACAACAAACTAAACAAGGAGTGCAGCTGAGTAGTAATCCGTCTCGTTATTGTGGAGCTACGAAGGCACTCGAAACATAAACAATGAAAACAATTATTATCATGGTTAAAGTAACCTTTCCCGATGGCTCAGTAAGAGAGTTCGCCAAAGGGACTACTGCCTTTCAGGTAGCAGAGAGCATCAGCCCTCGTCTCGCTGCTGACTCACTCGCAGCCGAGGTAAACGGCGCAACTGTCGATATGACTCGCGCCATCGATTGTGACTGTACAATCAAATTCTTTAAGTGGGACGACGCAGAGGGTAAGCACGCCTTCTGGCACACCTCATCGCACCTCCTCGCCGAGGCACTCGAGGCACTCTATCCAGGTATTAAGTTCGGTATCGGTCCAGCTATCGAGAACGGCTTTTACTACGATGTTGACTCACCTGTGGCTATCACCGAGGCTGACCTCGTAACGATTGAGCAGAAGATGATCGAGCTTTCACGCAACAAGGAGCAGCTCGTGCGCACCGAGGTATCGAAGGCCGACGCACTCAAGACCTTCACCGAGAAGGGCGACCAGTACAAGGTGGAGCTCATCACCGATCTTGAGGATGGCACAATTTCGTTCTACACCAACGGCGCATTCACCGACCTTTGTCGCGGTCCACATATCCCTAATACGGGCTACATCAAGGCTATTAAACTCACCTCAGTTGCAGGTGCCTACTGGCGTGGTAACGAGAAGAACAAGATGCTCACCCGTATCTACGGCGTATCGTTCCCTAAGAAGTCGATGCTCGACGAGCACCTCGCACTCCTCGAGGAGGCTAAGAAGCGTGACCACCGTAAGCTCGGTAAGGAGCTCGAGCTCTTCACCTTCTCGCAGCGCGTAGGCCAGGGTCTTCCTTTGTGGCTCCCTAAGGGCGCAGAGCTTCGCGACCGCCTTGAGCGCTTCCTCCGTCAGATTCAGAAGGAGGGCGGCTACCAGCAGGTTATCACCCCACATATCGGTAACATCGAGCTCTACAAGACCTCAGGTCACTTCGCGAAGTACGGTAAGGACTCGTTCCAGCCTATCAATACCCCTATCGAGGGCGAGCAGTACTTGCTTAAGCCTATGAACTGCCCTCACCACTGCGAGATCTACCGCTCGAAGCCTCGCTCATACAAGGATCTCCCTGTACGCTTGGCAGAGTTCGGTACCGTATATCGCTACGAGCAGTCGGGCGAGTTGCACGGTCTTACCCGTGTGCGCTCGTTCACCCAGGATGACGCCCACCTCTTCGTGCGCCCAGACCAGCTTTTGGAGGAGTTCGAGAAGGTTATCGACATCGTGCTCTACATCTTCCGTACGCTTAAGTTCGATAAGTTCACCGCCCAGGTATCGCTTCGTGACCCTAACAACACCGAGAAGTACATCGGCTCGGATGAGAATTGGGAGAAGGCTGAGAGCGCTATCATCGAGGCTGCGAAGAACAAGGGTCTCGACACCATCGTCGAGTACGGCGAGGCTGCGTTCTATGGTCCTAAGCTCGACTTTATGGTTAAGGACGCTATCGGCCGTAGCTGGCAGCTCGGTACTATTCAGGTGGACTACAACCTCCCAGAGCGCTTCGACCTCACCTACAAGGGTTCGGACGACAAGCTCCACCGCCCAATTATGATTCACCGTGCGCCATTTGGCTCTATGGAGCGCTTCGTGGCTGTATTGTTGGAGCACACCGGCGGTAAGTTCCCATTGTGGCTCACACCTGATCAGGTTGTGGTACTCCCAATCTCGGAGAAGTACAACGACTACGCTGAGGAGGTGGCTAAGCAGCTTAACCTTAGCGATGTGCGCACACAGATCGACGACCGTAACGAGAAGATCGGCCGTAAGATTCGTGACAACGAGCTCAAGCGTATCCCATACTTGCTCATCGTAGGCGAGAAGGAGGCCGAGGAGAAGAAGGTATCGGTACGCGCACAGGGCGAGGGCGACAAGGGTCAGATGACCATCGAGGAGTTCATCAACTTTATGAAGAACCTCGTGGCTACCGAGATCGAGGCTAACCGCTAATAATTCAACGAGAATATATTAAGTCTAACTAACAATTAACTAATTTGGCAGGACAGTATCCATTCCGCCCACGCCCACAGGCGCAGGGGAATAACCAGCAGGGTAACCAGCAGCAACAGCAGGGAGGTCAGCAGCGCGATCAGCGTGGCCGCCGCCCACAGCAGGAGAACCCTAACCGCATCAACGACGAGATTACAGCACCAACCGTGCGTGTTGTAGGCGAGAATGTTGAGCCCAACCTCGTACTCCCTATCAAGGAGGCGTTGCGCTTAGCCGATGAGATGGAGCTCGACCTTATCGAGATCTCACCAAAGGCAGAGCCACCGGTGTGTCGTATTGCCGACTACCAGAAGTTCCTCTACCAGCAGAAGAAGAAGGCTAAGGAGATCAAGGCCAAGCAGGTGAAGGTCGTAGTCAAGGAGATTCGTTTCGGCCCACAGACCGACGACCACGACTACAACTTCAAGCTCAAGCACGCTGAGAACTTCATCAAGGAGGGTGCTAAGGTTAAGGCTTATGTCTTCTTCCGTGGCCGCTCTATCGTCTTCAAGGAGCAGGGTGAGATCCTCTTGTTGCGTTTCGCTAACGACCTCGAGGAGATCGCACGCGTGGAGATGATGCCTAAGCTTGATGGCAAGAAGATGAATATGATTCTTGCACCAAAGTCAAAGAAGTAGACCACTCTACGCGCCACCTCGTGGCAACATTATGAGGGGCTGTCCAATCGGACAGCTCCTTTTTTTCTATACCAAGTGTATGGGAAGAGGGTCAAATATGACAAGGGCGGGCGTTGTGGCAGGAGGCGAACTTGCTCGTGGCGGGGCGTGCTTGCTCGTGGCGGGGCGTGCTTGCTCGTGGCGGGGTGAGTTTGCTCGTGGCGGGGCGTGCTTGGGCCGATACTTGTATCAGCGACCCAAACACAACGCGACAAATGTAGTGGAACTACCCTACTGCAACAACGAGCAACAAAAGACTACATACTGATACATCGGACATAAAACAAAAAGGTGGCAATGCAAAAAAAACGACCCTCGGATGAGAGTCGTTTTATTTGGGCGACCTGGATTCGAACCAAGAATGACAGGACCAGAATCTGTAGTGTTACCATTACACCATAGCCCAATATTTGTTTTTGACGCTGCAAAAGTAGAACATTATTTTTGATTTACAAAGAAAAATGCGAAAAATTTTCATATCTTTGTTAAGATTTTTGCATCGCACTTTTAACGATTTTACAAAACTCACTGATTATGAGCAATATAAAGACAAGACTCATTGTGATGAACTTCCTGCAATTTGCAGTGTGGGGTTCCTATCTAACATCTATGGGTGGCTATCTCTTCACGGAGGGCTATGGCGACCTTATCGGTTGGTTCTACGCTATGCAGGGCGTCGTATCGATATTTATGCCCGCGATTATGGGTATCATCGCCGATAAGTGGATTCCTGCGCAGAGGCTCCTCGGACTGTGTCACGGCATCGCTGCGCTCTTCATTGCCGGCGCTGGCTTCTGCGGTCAGGGTGGTATGCTATGGCCTATGTTCACGCTTTACTCAATCAGCGTGGCCTTCTATATGCCTACCCTCGCACTCTCAAACTCGGTGGCCTACACCTCACTCGAGCAGGGTGGCTACGACACCGTCAAGGCCTTCCCGCCAATTCGTGTCTTTGGTACTGTGGGCTTCATCGTGGCGATGCTTGTGTGCGACTTTGCGGGCTTCCAGTCGAACTATATGCAGTTCTACCAGTGCGCAACCTTGGGCGTTATCCTCGCCCTCTATGCACAGGTGCTGCCTAACTGTCCTGTGAGCAAGGTGCAGGGCGAGAAGAGCTTTGCGCAGCGCCTCGGTCTCGACGCCTTCAAACTCTTCAAGAGCAAGCAGATGGCTCTGTTCTTCATCTTCTCGATGCTGCTGGGCGTGTCGTTGCAGATTACCAACGGCTTTGCCAACGGCTTCATCACCTCGTTCAAGGGCATACCTGAGTTTGCCGACACCTTCGGTGCCAACCACGCCAATGCCCTTATCTCGCTCTCGCAGGTATCGGAGACATTATGTATCCTACTCATACCATTCTGCCTTAAGCGCTACGGCATCAAGAGCGTTATGCTCATAGCTATGTTCGCGTGGGTGCTGCGCTTCGGTCTCTTTGGCCTTGGCAACCCTGGCTCAGGTCTCTGGATGTTCATCCTCTCGATGGTAGTCTACGGCGTTGCGTTCGACTTCTTTAATATTTCGGGCTCGTTGTATGTCAACGAGAATACAAGTGGAGAGATGCGCTCATCGGCACAGGGTCTCTTTATGATTATGACCAACGGTATCGGTGCTACTGTCGGCACGCTCGGTGCGCAGGCGGTGGTTAATCGACTTGTGCCAGCCACCCTCACCAATGCTGAGGGCGTGGTGACAAACGGCATCGAGGTGGCGGCGGGCTGGAGCCACACTTGGCTCACCTTTGCGGGCTATGCCCTTGTGGTGGCGTTGCTCTTCTGGGTGCTCTTCCGCTACAAGCACGACCCAAACAAGGTCGTTGATGTAAAGCATTAGTAACGGCGAGACAACACTATGGCACACCAACCATTAGCCGAGCGTCTGCGTCCCCAGAGCCTCGAGGACTACATCGGTCAGAGGCACCTCGTGGGCGAGAATGGCGTCTTCCGCCGCTTCATAGCCTCGGGAAGCGTGCCCTCGTTCATATTGTGGGGCCCTCCAGGTGTGGGTAAGACCACGCTTGCCAAGATTGTGGCATCGGCACTCGACCGCCCCTTCTACACCCTGTCGGCCGTGACATCTGGCGTCAAGGAGGTGAGGGAGGTCATCGAGAAGGCGCAGAAGCAACACCTCTTCAACACCCGCCCAGCATTCCTCTTTATCGACGAGATTCACCGCTTCAACAAGTCGCAGCAGGACTCTCTACTCGGCGCTGTGGAGCAGGGCGTAATCACGCTTATCGGTGCGACCACGGAGAACCCTTCGTTCGAGGTGATATCGCCCCTCCTGAGCCGTTGTCAAGTCTATGTACTTAAGCCTATGGACGATGCGGAGCTCTCGACACTCCTCGACAGGGCTATCAATAGCGACGAGGAGCTTAAGAGTCGCAATGTCGATGTTCGCCAGACCGAGGCCTTATTCCGCTTTTCGGGCGGCGATGCACGCAAGCTGCTCAACATTCTCGACATCATCATCGGCGCCACCGAGGGCAACATCATCATCGACGACGAGAGGGTCACAGAGGCCTTGCAGCAGAACATCGCCCTATACGACAAGTCGGGCGAGCAGCACTACGATGTCATCTCGGCATTCATCAAGTCGGTACGAGGCAGCGACCCCAATGCCGCCATCTACTACCTTGCGCGTATGCTCGCTGGTGGCGAGGAGCCTCGCTTCATCGCACGCCGTCTGGTGATTCTCGCATCGGAGGATATAGGTCTTGCCAACCCCAACGCCCTACTTCTGGCTAACGCCTGCTTCGATACGGTGCATAAGATTGGTATGCCCGAGGCACGCATCACGCTGGCCGAAACGACGATATACCTCGCCACAAGTCCCAAGAGCAATACGGCTTACAACGCCATCAACGCTGCGCTGCGCTTCGTCGAGCACGATACCACCAACCGTCCTGTGCCGCTACACCTGCGCAACGCCCCCACACGCCTGATGAGCGATATGGGTTATGGCGCTAACTACAAGTATGCACACGACTACAATGGTGGCTTCGTGGTTCAGGAGTTCCTGCCCGAGGGTCTTAGCGGCCACCGCTTCTACACGCCCAACACGCAGAATGCACAGGAGGCAAAGATTGCGGAGCGTATTCACGCATTGTGGGGCAGCAAGTATGACGGGTGACAGAGGCAGCGTGACATTTTGTCAGTGACGGAGGTGCTACACATATATTAATATGACAGCTACGCCTTTGGCACGGTGATTGCCGCAAAGAGGCATCAAACAGAAAATATTATCAAAAACATAAAACGAAGACTAAAACTATGGCAGTAAAACCACTTTCAGACCGCGTATTGGTTAAGCCCAATCCAGCAGAGGAGAAGACCGCAGGTGGTCTCTTCATTCCAGATACAGCAAAGGAGAAGCCCTTGATGGGTAAGGTTGTGGCAGCAGGCCCTGGCACAGCAGATATTAAGATGGAGGTGAAGGTTGGCGACACCGTGATGTATGGCAAGTATGCCGGCACCGAGCTCCACTACGACGGCGAGGACTACCTCGTGATGAAGCAGGCGGACATCATCGCCGTAATCGACTAACGATGCGCCAAGCAAAACAAGTAATTAGTAATTAGAAATATAGATAACTATGGCTAAAGAGATAAAGTACAATGTAGAGGCTCGTGAGCTTTTGAAGGAGGGCGTTGACGCACTATGCAACGCCGTAAAGGTGACACTCGGCCCTAAGGGTCGCAATGTCATCATCGACAAGAAGTTCGGCGCACCACATGTAACCAAGGATGGCGTTACCGTGGCTAAGGAGGTAGAGCTCGAGGATACATTCGCAAATATGGGTGCACAGATGGTGCGCGAGGTGGCATCGAAGACCAACGACGACGCTGGTGATGGTACCACTACGGCCACCGTGCTTGCACAGTCGCTCATCTCGGTGGGCATCAAGAATGTAACCGCAGGTGCCAATCCTATGGACCTCAAGCGTGGTATCGACGCAGCGGTGGAGAAGGTTGTGGCATCGCTCAAGGCACAGAGCCAGGTTGTAGGCTCGGACTTCGACAAGATCGAGCAGGTGGCAACCATCTCAGCTAACAACGATCGTAAGATTGGTAAGCTCATCGCTGAGGCTATGGCCAAGGTGAACAACGAGGGCGTTATCACCGTCGAGGAGGCTAAGGGTACTGAGACACATGTAGATGTTGTGGAGGGTATGCAGTTCGACCGTGGTTACATCTCGGCATACTTCATCACCGACACAGAGAAGATGGAGGCGCAGCTCGACAAGCCATTCATCCTCATCACCGACAAGAAGATCTCGACAATGAAGGAGATTATGGGCATCCTCGAGCCAGTGGCTCAGAGCGGCCGCTCGCTCCTCATCATCGCTGAGGATGTAGACGGCGAGGCATTGTCGGCACTCGTAGTTAACAAGCTCCGTGGTACACTCAAGATTGCAGCGTGCAAGGCCCCAGGCTTTGGCGACCGCCGCAAGGAGATCTTGGAGGATATCGCAACCCTCACCGGCGCAACCGTAATCTCTACCGACAAGGGTATGAAGATGGAGGATGCGGGCCTCGAGGCACTCGGTACTGCCGACAAGGTTACGCTCAACAAGGAGAATACCACCATCGTCGATGGCGCTGGCTCGAAGGAGGCTATCGCAGCACGCGTGCAGCAGATTCGTGCCTCTATCGAGAACGCTACCTCGGACTACGATCGCGAGAAGTTGCAGGAGAGGCTTGCTAAGCTCGCAGGTGGCGTGGCAGTGCTCTATGTAGGTGCCGCAACAGAGGTTGAGATGAAGGAGAAGAAGGATCG
The DNA here is from genome assembly GCA_017631255.1 of Alistipes sp. GTDB lineage: Bacteria > Bacteroidota > Bacteroidia > Bacteroidales > Rikenellaceae > Alistipes. The sequence continues at coordinate 28,626 of JAGBTP010000022.1, read as the reverse complement.
CGTGGACGACGCACTCGCAGCTACACGCGCAGCTGTGGAGGAGGGTATCGTTCCTGGCGGTGGCGTGGCATATATTCGTGCCGTGGAGTGCCTCGAGGGCCTCAAGGGCGAGAACGACGACCAGACCACAGGTATTCAGATTGTTAAGCGTGCCATCGAGGAGCCATTGCGTCAGATTGTGGCTAACGCTGGCGGCGAGGGCTCGGTAGTGGTTAACAAGGTTAAGGAGGGTGCTGGTGCCTTTGGCTACAACGCTCGTGACGACCGCTACGAGGATATGCTCGCAGCAGGTATCATCGACCCAACGAAGGTGGCACGCGTGGCACTTGAGAATGCAGCCTCTATCGCATCGATGTTCCTCACCACCGAGTGCGTACTTGCGGAGAAGAAGGAGGACAGCCCTCTTCAGACCCTCGCATCAGCAGGCGGCGGTATGGGCGGTATGATGTAATAGCGCATCGCACAACACAATAATAGGGCTACTCCACCACGGGGTAGCCCTAACTTGTTGGTAGATGGCTCATCGAGCGCACCTCTATATTTTCGAGTGCCCTTTATTTTGGCATATCATCGTGAGAGGGGGACTACGCCTCTACACCCTACGCCTCTACGCCCTACACCTCCACGACGATATTCTCGCCCGCAAGCGAACAGATTTCGTGGATACGGTTATAGACGCGCTCACTGCCGTGCACAACCTCGACCCTAAGCTCGAAATTATCGAACTTTATAGGCTGGCGCTCGATAGCCGTAGCGGGGAGGCTGTGCGGTATTATATATATATATAAGGTAAGGCTTGTTGCCGGCACCGATTTAAGCTCCACATCGCGCTGCGCCTTATACCTTTTGGGCGGCTCCTTAAGTTCGGAACCCACAGGGGCGATATCTTCACGATACTTGAGCAGCTCGACCTGTTCGCCGTCGACCATAACAGAGCCCATAACGACGATGTTAAACCGCCAATATTCGTTGTAATCGGTGGTGATTTTGATGCTATACTGATCCATACAAAAACCTGCTAAACAATTTTTTTGCGTAAAACTTTGCTACAAAAATAGTAATAATTTGCACATTTTAGTTTTTTATAGTAAATTTGCAAACTATTTGTGCTGAAATGGAGCAAATTGGATTGTACAAGATAGCCTACAAGGGGCTAAAAGTAGGAAGCTACGACTTTGATTTTAAGGTAGATAACTCACTTTTCGAGGCATTCGAGACCGAGGAAATCAAGGGCGGCGACTGTGATGTGCGCATTGCACTCAAGCGTAGCGAGGCTATGCTCGAGCTCGATGTTGCCATCGAAGGTGAGGTAATTTGCGAGTGCGACCGCTGTCTCGAGGACTGCCCAATAGCAATCGAGTTCAACGATACGCTACTTGTCAAGTTCTCAGACGAGACCGACTACTACGATGGCGAGGTGATGTGGATATCGCCTGCCGAGGATATGGTCGACCTCACGCAGTACATCTACGAGAGCATCGTTCTCTCACTGCCATACAGCCGTGTGCACGAGGAGGGCGAGTGCAACAGCGAGATGCTCGCCTCGTTCCAGCAGATAACCGAGGAGGAGCTCGCCGAACTCGAGGCCAAGGCCGAGGAGGGCGATGTGGTAAGTCTCGATGACCAATCACTCTCAATCCTCGAGGCTCTCAAGCGCCAGGCCGAAGCAGAGGAGGAGGCATAGCGACGAAGCATAAGGCTGAGAAGAAGAGGGCGCAGAAGCGAAGAAGCGAAGAGCCCGAAGCACAAGGCTGAGAAGACGAGGGTGCAAAGCGCAGAAGCGAAGAGCCCGAAGCATAAGGCTGAGAAGAAGAGGGCGTAGAAGCGAAGAAGCGAAGAGCCCGAAGCACAAAGCAAGAAAAGAAAAACGCAGTTTGCGAGGTAGTGGTTCCGTCAGGCTACCGAACAGACAAAAGACAAACATAAAACTTAAAAACTATATTGTAAGATGGCACATCCTAAACACAAAGTCTCTTCAACTCGTCGAGACAAGAGAAGAACTCACTACAAGGCTGTAGTTCCAACAGTAGTAAACTGCTCAAACTGCGGTTCAGCAGTACTCTACCACCGCGTATGCCCAGAGTGCGGCTTCTACCGCGGTAAGCTCGCTATCGAGAAGAAGGCAGCTGAGTAGTCTTCACCAAAACAAAAAGGAGCAATACCGCAAGTCGGCGTTGCTCCTTTTGCTTTACTTCAAACCCAATTCAACTAACCAACATCTGCAACTATGATTAAAATCGGTATAGACGCTATGGGTGGCGACTTCGCTCCCGAAGTGGCAGTGGAGGGTGCAGTGATGGCACTTAAATACCTCGACAAGCAGAGCCGCGTAGTACTCTACGGCGACAAGAGCCGCATCATCGAGCTGCTCGAAAAGTATGGCTCGTCGGAAAAGGAGTTCGACATCGTAGCAACATCCCAGATCATCGAGATGGGCGACCACCCCGCCAAGGCATTCATAGCAAAGGCCGACTCAAGCATAACCGTGGGTTTCAAGGACCTGGCTGCAGGTAAGATCGACGGCTTCGCAAGTGCTGGCTCGACAGGCGCTATGATGGTGGGCTCGATGCAGGTTATCAAGCCTATCGAGGGCGTGATTCGTCCTGTGCTCGCAACGCTCATCCCTACCGTGTCGCCTAAGAAGGGTATTCAGCGCGCGGTGCTGATGGATGTAGGTCTCAATGTCGACGCTAAACCCGAGGTGCTCGCACAGTACGGTCTGCTCGGCTCGATATACGCCAAGTCGGCACTCCAGATGGAGAACCCTCGCGTCGCACTGCTCAACATCGGCGAGGAGGAGGGCAAGGGTAATGCCCAGGCTAAGGCGACTTACGACCTGATGAAGGAGGACGGCCGCTACAACTTTGTGGGAAATGTCGAGGCATCGTACATCTTCACCGACAAGATTAGCGATGTGGTTGTAGCAGATGCCTTCGTGGGCAACAGTCTCCTTAAGATGGCCGAAGCGCTCTACCGCATCAACTTCCGCCTCGGCGGCGGCAAGCCACACTTCAAGAACTTCTTGCGCCGCATCATCGGTCGCATCGTGCCTAAGCTCTTCTGGCAGAACGACTTTTGGAACGCTATGAACGCCGAAAGCGTTGGTGGCCTTCAGGTGATGGGTATCAACGCTCCTGTGATGATTGGTCACGGTAGCTCGTCAGCACGCGCGATATGCAGTATGGTGCTATCTATGGAGCGCGACATTAAGAGTAACTTCCCAGCTAAGCTGCGCGAGGCACTCAAGGATGCTAAGCCCGCAGAGGCATAGATACAAACCAGATAATAGGGTTGTCCAGCGGGACTTGGACGACCCTATTTTATTTAATTACCAACAACCTAACACTATGAAAATTAAATCAATGGCCGCACTACTTCTCGCCCTTGCAATGCTTGCTACGGCGTGCAGCGAGAAGGGCACCCCGGAGGTGCCTCAGGAGCCTAATACTCCCGAAAATCCAAACACGCCAGACAACGACGATGACAACCAGGGCGGCGACAACCAGGGTGGCAACGAGGAGGATAACAGCTGGATGGATGAGGTCATCGACACATCAGGCGCGGACTACCTCTTCAAGGATGGCATCACGGGTAGGGTAATGCTACTGGAGTACAACGGCCTTAGCAACGACTACATCTCGCTCTACAATAATGAGTCGGGACTCACCCTCTTCCTCGACCTATACTCGCCAAAGCTCTACGACTATGTGACTCCTGGCATCTACACCTTGGGCGACGGCTCAGCTATGACGGCGCACAGAGAGTACTGCTACATCTGCTTCCCCGATGAGACACTTATGCGCTTCGTCGAGGGCAAGGTGAAGGTGATAACCGACGCTGAGCACTCATCCGGTTACCCCTACTACAACATCACCGCCCGCTTTGTAAATGATGCTGGCGAGATTATCGTTGCAGACTACGAAGGACAGCTTGTGACTCAGTAGTGGCAGTACATAGAGGTCTGCAACAATATAATTAGAGGGTGTCTAACCGTACGGTGGACACCCTCTAACATTATAATACTCTGCGTGTTACTCCTTGGTAGTAACCTTTGTAAGCTCGATCTCGAAGTCGGCAAGGACATTCATATAGTTAATGAACGCCTCGTAAGCTGAGCCGTAAGGGTTGAAGTACGAGTGCACATCGCCGTCAGAGAACCACTTAGTAGCCATATAGTAGAAGTGGTCGGAGTTCTGCATAAAGTGCCATACATACTCGAAGTCCTTGTTCTTCGCCTTCTTAACCTTTGGTGCGAGGGCGTAGAGCTTAGCGAAGGCCTCGTTCTGGAGGTCGTTACCGAGCCAAGCCGTTACATCGCGCTCCTCATCGGCCCACGACATTGCGTATGGGCAGTGGAGCACAGCCACGGGCTGCAACTTCTTAGCTGCCTCGCTAACGGTAGCAAACTCGAGCTCACCGGTAGCAAGCAGTGCCTCTGGCAACGCCTTCATAAAGTCGAAGATGCCCGTAGCGGCCTTCTGGTGCTCACCGAAGGTCTCATAGTCCATAAAGAGGTTAACAACATCGCCAGCCTCCGATGCCACCCACTGAGCATACTTGTCAGCCGTAAGTGGCCACTCTGGCCAACCCTCGTTAGAGAAGCGGAAGGCGATATCGTCCGAAAGCTTATAGTTGCGGAGCAGCAAGCGGAGCTTGTTATCCACAGCGTCGGTATATACGAAGTTAGGCGACTTCCAACCGAGGATATGGCGTGCACCCTCAGCAAGCATAGTCTTGAAGCCCATACCCTCAACCGCCTTAGCGATATCGTCCGAGTAGATGAGCTCGGTGTTGCGGAACGCCGTTGGCTTAACGCCAAACTCCTCCTTGAGCATCTGCGAGTGGAGCTTAACCTCCTGCTTGAACTCGTCGATAGAGTACAGCGACGAGAGCGAATGTGAGTAGGTCTCAGCGAGGAACTCTACGCAGCCCGTAGCAGCGAGCTTCTTGAACGACTCCAACACCTCAGGAGCGTAGGCCTTGAACTGCTCAACAGCAGAGCCCGTAATCGAGAACGAGAGGCGGAGAGCACCCTTATGCTGCTCGATGAGCGACAACAGGAGGGCATTCATTGGCAGGTAGCACTCACGAGCCACCTTCTGCATAATAGCGCGATTGGTGAAGTCGTCGAGATAGTTGTGGTCATTGCCCATCTGGAAGAAACGATAGGTCTTCAAACGCCAGGGCTGGTGAACCTGAAAATAGAAACAAACTGTCTTCATATATCTTGCTTATTTATTTGTTACACTTGTCGATAGCCTGCTGGTAGACATCCTTAATCTTGGTAGCAGCCTTGTACCACTTGAGGTTGTTAACCTCCTCCATACCCTTCTCCGAGAACATCTTAGCGAGGGCCGGGTAGGTGATAAGGCCGTAGATCGAGTCAGCCATAGCGTCAACATCCCAATAGTTAACCTTAACGGCGTAGTCCAACACCTCGGCAACACCACTCTGGTGTGAGATGATTGTAGGCACATTCGAGCGCATAGCCTCCAGTGGCGAGATACCAAATGGTTCCGATACCGATGGCATAATATATACATCCGATAGCTGAAACATCTTCTGCACATCGTCGCCCTTGAGGAAGCCCGTAAAGTGGAAGCGGTCGGCAATACCGAGCTGCGCCACACGACGGATACAGTGGTTCATCATATCGCCCGAACCTGCCATCACGAAGCGCACATTAGGCACACGCTTGAGCACCTTAGCTGCCGCCTCGATGAAGTAATCGGGACCCTTCTGGAAGGTGATACGACCGAGGAAAGTGACAATCTTATCCTTCACACCACGCTCAGGCACAGGGTTGTCGTTCTCGGCAAACTGCACAGCGTTGTGCACCGCCACGACCTTCTCTGGCTCGATGTGGTACTTGTCGATGACGATATTTCGCGTGAGGTTCGACACCGCAATGACCATATCGGCTGCAGCCATACCTGCACGCTCAATCTCATAGACGCGTGTATCAATATTGTCGCTCGACGAGCGGTCGAACGATGTTGCGTGCATATGCACCACAAGTGGCTTGCCCGACACGCGCTTAGCGGCGATGCCTGCGAAGTAGGTGAGCCAATCGTGAGCGTGGATAACATCGAACTGTCCCTCGAGCTGGCGTGCCACCTCGGCAGCAACAACAGCATAGCGAGCAACCTCCTCCATAATGTTTGCGCCATACTTACCCGAGAAGGTGTAGCGCTGCGTCCAGCTATCGCCCTTGCGCTCCCAGAACTTCTGGCCTGTGCGCTCGTAGCCCTCACGGTATGTTGCCCACTCCTCTGGCGAGATGTAAGGCACCATATTCGAGTCGATATGGATGAACGAAATCTTACGCATTATGTCATCAGCGCCCTCAATGCTTGAGTCACAGTAGCGTGCCTCGATGTCGCTGGCGTTGACAACCTTAACAAAGCTCTGGTCCTCGTCGCCCGATGCCTTAGGCATCACGAAGATAACCTCTACATCGTTGCGAGCCAGACCCTGGGTCATACCGTAGCAGGCAGTACCCAAACCACCAGCGATATGGGGAGGAAACTCCCAACCGAACATTAAGACTCTCATAACTTATCTCTGTTTTACATTTTACTTCTTATCACTCTTGCGCACACACTTACGCTTAGGCTTCTCCTCCGTAGCTGCTGCCGCCTTCTTAACACACGCCTTGCGGGTAGTCTTCTTAGGTGCGAACTTATCCACGAGGGTAGCGATATAGAGCAAGCCACCCACCGATGTTGCGTGCGACACCGAACCACGAGGATTGTGTGGAGGGTCACCCTCAAAGCGCTCCGAGATTGAGCCTACGCACTTTGTCTGCAACTCCTCGTCGAAGGCCTCAAGCAACTTAGCTGCCTCGGCAGCGAACTTATCACCTGCCACCGCAAAGCCTGCCTTAACATAGAACATAAGTGGCCATACCCACGCCGAACCGTTGCGCGATGCCAAATCCTGCGAGCGCTGGTCCTCGTTGTAGTTCGACTTGTAGAGGATATTTCGTGGTGAGAGGGTACGAATACCGCGTGGTGTGAGCAGGTGCTCGCGTACGGTGTGGAGCGCACGCACGCGCTTCTCATCGTCGAGCATAGTGTAGTCCAAGCCACAGGCTACAACCATATTTGCACGAATAAACTTATTTACCTCGTCGTAGTTTACATAGTCGGCAAGATAGCCCTCCTCCTCAAGCCAGAACTTGCTGAGGAACGATGCCTTAGTCTTAGCCGCCTCGTCCTTCCACGCCTTAGCGAACTCCTTGTCGCCCTGCTTCTTAGCCACTGCCACGGTGTACTCCACAGCGTTGTACCACAGAGCCTGAAGCTCCACAGGGTAGCCTCGACGAGGAGTTAGTGGCTGGCCATCAACGATGGTACCCATCCAGGTGAGAGGTGCCTCAGCCGAGGCCCATACAAGGCCATTGTCGTGGAGGCATACGCTCTCCGAGAAGCCACGACGGTATGCCTCGAGGATACTCTTCATCGCTGCGCCATACTTAGCCCAGAGCTCCTTCTGGCCGATGTGAGCCTCGAGCTGCTGGAGCGTGAAGAAGAACCATAGAGGTGCGTCGACGGCCTGCTGTGCTGAGCCATTGCCCGCAAAGTCGCCATTCTGCATATCGCCAACGAGTGCATCGAGGACATCGACGCAGTCCTGAACATTACCCTGTGCGAGGGTTACGCCAGGCAGGGCGATGAATGTATCGCGTGTGAACGAGCCGAACCAAGGGTAGCCCGCAATCATCTCGGCACGACCGTTAGGACGGCGGATGACAAACTGACGAGCCGAGTGCTGGAGGCAGCTCATAAAGTCAATCTTGTGTGTGCGGCGTGCAAGCTCTACCTCGTAGACTGCCGAAATGGTCTCAGGCGACGCCAACATATCGGTCGAAGCGGAGAAGATGACGCTCTCGCCCTTCTTGATGCTGCACTCGAAGTAGCCCGTAGTGAGCAGATCCTCGTAGGCCTCATATCCACGAGCCAGCTCCTTGCGGTACTCGAAGTTGTAGAACCAGTCGGGTGCTGCCACAAACTCGGCATCCTCCTTATTAAGCTGCATATGCAACCAAGGGAAGCCCTCGTACAAGCGGCACTTCACACCGTAAGGTATAGGGTATGCTCTGCCGTCGGCCTCCATATTTGCCTTCGAGAGCGCGTGCTTATCACGATATGCAAGCAGAGGACGCAGGCGCAATGTTGTATCAGAGTGTGCATCCACAAGCGTGTAGCGTATCAGCAGCTGTGTGCGGCGGTGCACCCAGAGCAGCTCCTTGCGGAGCACCACACCACCAACGCGATAGGTAATCGTAGGCGTTGGGGTGTACTCGAAGTCGGTGATATACTTATGGCCACGAGGCTCATATACACCCTGATAGCGATGCAATGCGAGGTTAAACGACTGATCGTGCTGCACGATGGTCTCGTCGAGCGATGACAGCAGCACATATGTACGCTCGCTCTGGTCGATAGGAGCGACCATCAAACCGTGATACTTACGCGTATTACAGCCAACGATGGTGGTACTCATATAGCCGCCACGGCGATCCGTAGCAAGCATCTCTCTATCGAGCGAGTACTCAAGGTTAGCTAACTCACGCTTGTCGAATTTAAGTCCTGACATAATATATACTCTATAAAATAAATATTTACGCTATCATATACAACAAATCTGCACCTTAAGCCTTTGTCCTTTAGCAAGATAGAAACACACAAGGCGGTGCAAGCGGGGGAAAATGCAATTTTGCTTAGTAAAGTTAGGCATTTATTTTCAAAACACCAAACTATTTATGCACTTTATACGAAAAGTGCCTCAATCACAGCATCTGAGAGCATAAACTGCGAGGTTGGGATGGCGAGGCTCTCACCCTCGAGGCGGAGCACGCCGCCCTCAATCCAGCTCTTTGCGGAGGCCACCACCCTACTACGCTGCGCCGCACCGAAGCGCTCCTCTATATGGCGAAGGTCGATGCCTTCTATCCTGCGCAGCGAGGTCATAACATACTCGTTGAGGTGGTCGGTCGTGCTTAGCTGCTCACTCTCAAAGCGGAAATCGCGTTGGGCATACTCCTTAGCCGTAGAGATACACCAAGTACGGTCGTCGCCACTAAACGAGTGTGCACCAGCGCCTATACCGAGGTACTCCACACCTGCCCAATAGGCCGAATTATGTTGCGCGCGTCGTCCCCTCTTTGCATAGTTCGACACCTCGTAGTGCTCATAGCCTGCGCCGCCAAGCATCTCCTCCACAAGGGCATACTCCCTCTCGGAGCACTCCTCGCCTACGGGCGTGTACTCACCCTTGCGCACCATGAGTCCCAGGCGTGTGCGCTCCTCAACCGTAAGGTGGTAGGCCGATATATGCTCCACATCGAGCGTAATAGCGCGCTCAAGGCTCTCCCTAAGGTGGTCGTCGCCAAAGCCCCCGACACCGAAGATTACATCTATCGAGAGGTTATCATACCCCGCTCTACGCAGCCTCTCCACCGCCTCAACGGCCTCAAGTGCGCTATGGCGGCGATTCATAAAGCGTAGCACTCTGTCATCGAAGGATTGTATGCCAAGGCTAAGGCGGTTAATCGAGGTATCCCTTAGGCGGGCGACATACTCAGCCGTAAGGTCATCGGGGTTAGCCTCGAGGGTTATCTCGCCCACCTCCGAGCAGTCGAACAGTTGGCGTGCGTGGGCGATGAAGTGCTCCACCTGCTCAGGTGCGAGGAGCGAAGGGGTGCCACCACCGAAATATATCGACGAGAGACGCCTATCACTTAGGTAGTTACGCCTCGCCTCCAGCTCCTCGTGCATAGCCTCCACCACGCGAGGCAGCAGCTCGACGGCACCGACCTTATAGAAGTCGCAGTAGGTGCATATTCGCTTACAGAAGGGGATATGGAGGTAGAGTGTCGACATAATACATTTTTCTATTGAGACAAAGTTACCGAAAAGTTTATAATTATGAAATAGCCAATCGCAAAATTGTATTATATTTGTAGTCGGAAACCGTTACAACATATCGCATATGAAGAGCATTAAAGAGCTATACCGCATCGGCACAGGACCTTCGAGCAGCCACACTATGGCGCCACGCCGTGCTGCTGAGATATTCCAGCACCGCAACCCCGACTGTCAATACTTCCGCGTGACCCTCTACGGCAGCCTTGCCGCTACGGGACGAGGTCACCTCACCGACCAGGCGATATTCGACACCCTGCGCCCACACGGCAATGTGGAGCTCATCTGGGAGCCGTCGGTATTCAAGCCCTTCCACCCCAACGGTATGCGCTTCGAGGCTATCGAGGACAACTGCGTGACGGACGACTGGACGGTATATAGTGTTGGTGGCGGCGCCCTCGCCGAGGAGGATAGCACCCCCATCGAGACAGCAGACATCTACCCACACACCAAGCTCAACGACATCCTCAAGTGGTGTACCGACAATGGCCGCACCTTCTGGGAGTATGTCGAGATGTACGAGGGTAAGGAGATATGGATATTCCTTGCAAAGATATGGCGCGTGATGCGTGAGGCTGTGGAACGAGGCATCGAGACCGATGGCGTGATACCAGGCCCACTGAACCTACCACGACGCGCTATGCGATACAATGTGCGCGCATCGGGCTATAAGCAGAGCTTGCAGTCGCGTGGCCTCATCTTCTCGTATGCCCTTGCCGTAAGCGAGGAGAATGCCTCGGGTGGCCGCATCGTGACGGCACCTACCTGTGGCTCGTCGGGCGTATTACCAGCCGTATTATACCACCTATGGAAGACGCGTGAGTTCACCGAGTCACGCATATGTCGCGCCCTCGCAACGGCGGGTCTTATCGGCAACATCGTCAAGGAGAACGCCTCGATTTCGGGTGCCGAGGTAGGATGTCAGGGCGAGGTGGGCGTAGCGTGCGCTATGGCTGCTGCGGCAGCAAACCAGCTCTTTGGTGGCACGCCAGCGCAGATTGAGTATGCGGCGGAGATGGGTCTTGAGCACCACCTCGGTATGACCTGCGACCCTGTGTGCGGCCTTGTGCAGATACCGTGCATTGAGCGTAATGCCTACGCTGCGGCGCGTGCCCTCGATGCCAACCTCTACTCGATGTACACCGACGGCCACCACCGCGTGTCGTTCGACCGTGTGGTGGAGGTGATGAAGCAGACGGGACACGACCTGCCATCCATCTACAAGGAGACGGGCGAGGGTGGTCTTGCAAAGGACTTCTTCTAACGAGAGACCTCGTAGCGAGAGGGCCATCACACATATGCGGCCGCTCTATAATATAAGCGGCTGCTCTATAATATAAGGATAATTAGCGATGTCTGGGGCAAAGATCTCTCTTTGACTACCAGGCATTGCTAATTTTTTGTCTACCCACCCAATATCGTGCGCACAATGCTGAGCACTTGGCGGTAGAGCGTGCTGAGCAGGGCGCTCACCTCGTATATCGTAGCCATACGACTACGCAGTTGCTCGACGGCAGCACGCAGCGAGAGACGATAGATTACCACCGCGACGACACCGTAGAGGCCCGCTACGAGGAGCAGCGCACCCAGCAGGGATGCCACAGCCTCAGCGAGCCATATCACGAGTGCCGCCGTAAGGAGCATAAGCGCGAGAAGTACCACGCAGAGAAAGAGTAGTGCCATCACACCCATACCCCCACACCGTTATTCATCGCAATCGCAGTCATCGGCACCACAGGTGCAACCCTTATGTCTGCGCATATGCTCCGCCGCCTCGTCGACAGCGGTACGAATCTTCGAGCGCAACTCCTTACCCGACTGCGGTGTGACGAGCATTGCGACCACCGCACCTACCATAGCACCTCCAAGTGCTGAGAGTAGACATAATGCTGAATTTTTCATAATCGTAAGATTTAAGACTTCACCCCTACACAAGCAAACCTCGCGCCAAATGGGGGTGGCAACGCGTGCGACATAGGGCCGCACAACAAAAATCATAGACATCTGGCTGCATCGCCAAAAATTGAGATATAGAGCTGCGCAACCGAAAATTAGTGACATCGGGCTGCATCGCCAAAAATTAGTGACATCGCACACTGCAACCGGAAGTAAGTCCCACTACTCGTTGCAACCCAAAATTAACAACATTGTAACACGATAAGGTGCAGAGGGATATCTCGCGTTGCGGCTTTTTTCCTATCTTTGCGGCGTGAATAGAGCAAATACCATAGTAGCATTTACGGGCCACAGAGCCTACGACGGCAGCGCAAACGGGACGCTCGACGCGTGCATCGCTGCGCTCTACGCCGAGGGGGCGAGGACCTTTCGTGTCGGTATGGCCGAAGGTTTCGACCTCGCAGCGGCAGAGGCAGTGATTGCACTGATGTCCGCACACGCCGACATACGCCTCGAGGCATATATCCCCTGGCCCAGCTTCTACAAGCGCTTTAGCGTAGAGGACCAGCGTCGTTACCTCAATATCGTAAGTCACTGCGTGTTAACGGTATACATCGACCATAACTACTCGCACGCCATCTTCTACCAGCGCAACGACAGGCTCATCGAGGGTGCTGACATCGTCGTGGCGTGGTGGGATGGCTCGTCAAGCGGAACGGGCTACACGGTCAAGCAGGCACGCAAAAACAAGCTGCGCGTAGTCAACTTACGCCCTGACCCTCAGCTACTTATGGAGCTGTAACAACGAGACTCATATTCGTAATCACATTTGCGTTTATATACAATTATTAACCCTAAACATTCACCACTAAAACACTTACACACAAAGAGATAGAAAAACCACGCACACACAACAACGCGAGACGAGTGGTAACAATAAAGACCACATTCGCCCACAAAAGAGATAGTAATATATCTCCGATTAGGTATTTATACCACCAAGAGTATAACATTTTTGATTTACATTTGCACCGAATTTTTAATTCAAGAACTAAAATTATGAAGATTAACCGTCTACTTTTGGCTTTCGCCACTATCGCCATCTGCTTCACCGCTCAGGCACAGGAGACCTCGGCAGAGAAGGTTCGTGCCTTCGCAGATAAGTACCTTACGCTTTCGGGATACCTCCAGGGCGGCTTCCGCTGGGATGATAACACAGAGCCTGCAACGACATTCTACCTCCACCGTGCTCGTCTGAGCCTATCGGGCAACGCCGCACAGGAGAAGGTCGACTACCGCCTTCAGGTCGATATGGCTGGCTCGCCAAAGATTTGCGACCTCTATGTTCGCTACAAGCCTCTCAAGGGCCTCAACCTCCAGATTGGTCAGTTCAAGGTGCCATTCTCGTACGAGAACGAGAACTGTGGCCCTACAACCGTGGAGTTTATCGAGTACTCATACATCACCACCTACCTCGTGCGTAACAATGGTATGTACGACGGCATCGCATCTACGGGTCGTGATATCGGTTTCCAGCTCTATGGTGGCTTCATCGAGCGCGATGGCTACAACATCATCAACTACAACCTCGGCGTATTCAACGGTTCGGGCATCAACCGCAAGGACGACAACTCGTCGAAGGACCTCGTGGCTCGCCTCCTTGTCAAGCCTTTCAAGGGCTTTGGCGTAACTGCTTCGTATATGTATGCAGAGACCAATGTTGATGACGACATCTACGCTAAGGCACCACGCTGGTCTGTGGGTGCGTTGTACGAGGATGGCAAGTGGATTGGCCGCACCGAGTATGTTCACGCTAATATGTTTGGCGCTAAGACCGACGCATTCTACGCCTTGGCAGGCTACAACTTCGAGCAGTCTTGGTCGCTATATGCACGCTACGAGTTCATCAAGGACAACGGCTCCGTTCTCAACCGCGAGCGCACTCAGATTGGTGCAGCTTACAAGCCATTCAAGTTCCTCCGCTTGCAGGGCAACCTAAACTATGAGGTTAACGACCTGGCTCCAAGAGAGTATCGAAGGGGCTTTGGCTTCAACCTCTTGGTGACGGCGATGTTCTAACGATCGCATACCACAATAAACGCAAATAGGATAATATGAAAAGGTTTTTAACAGAAGATTGGATTGTAACATTTCTAAGCATACCGCTACTCATTTTAACTGGCTTAGCATCGTATCTGCCCGGTGGGGGCTTCAAAATTCCCGACACGCTAACGACCCTCGACGCGTGGTACAACATTGGAGGGTTCTTTGTCATAGCACTCGTGCTGCTATACATCGGCAATCGTCTGCTTAGTAGACCTTTGAAGGGACTCCTATTATCGTTTATCGTCATCTTCGCTGTGGCCACCTTGGCGCAGTGGGTGGCAAAGATTGAGGCTGTGAAGTTCTACGGCTTTGAGGCCGTATTCTTCTCGGTCATCTTCGGACTCATCATCCGCAACCTCTTCCGTGTGCCCGAATGGCTCAAGCCCGCCATTCAGGGTGAGTTCTTCATCAAGATTGGCGTGGTGTGCCTCGGTGCTACGGTACTCTTCTCCGATGTTATGAAGTCGGGCGCAGCGGGATTGTTGCAGGCAATCCTTGTCGTGGCTATCGTATGGTTCTTCGCCTACTGGCTTGCGCGTAAGCTCAAGGTGGAGCACGCCTCGGCTATGACGCTGGCAAGTGGCGTGTCGATATGCGGCGTGTCGGCCTGCATCACAGCGGCGGGCGTTGCGGGCACAGATAAGAAGAGCCTATCGTATATCATCTCATTGGTACTCATCATCGTGGTGCCGATGATCTACCTTATGCCTTGGCTGGCGAGCATCATCGTGCCACACCTTACCGACAACCCTGTTCTTCAGAGCGAGATTGCGGGTGCGTGGATTGGTGGCACCATCGACACCACCTCGGGTGTAGGCGCCTCGTCGGAGATGTGTGGCGAGGCGGCGCAGAAGACGGCCATCGTGGTTAAGGCTACGCAGAATGTACTTATCGGCGTGGTGGCATTCTTCATAGCCCTCTACCTATCGGCGCGTTCGGGTGATGGCAAGAGCTTCAACCGACCCTCGTTTGGCATAGTGTGGGAGAAGTTCCCCAAGTTCATCCTCGGCTTTGTCATCGCCTCGGCAGTGTTCAGCCTACTGCAAACGGGCGATATGCTCACCCACAGCGCAAGCGGCAAGATTGTGGAGACCACACTCGCAAAGAGCTTCTCGACCTTCTTCTTCTCGCTCTCGTTCGTCTGCATCGGTATGGACACACGCCTCAAGGATATCGTCTCGAAAGAGAACCGCAAACTGCTCTTCTCGTTCCTCGGTGCGCAGATATTCAACATCGTGGTTACGCTCTTCATCGCGTGGCTTATGTTCGGCATCATCAAGCCCGCTATCTGGCACTAACAGAGGCATCAATATGAAAATAGGACTATCCGCCGTGGATAGTCCTTTTTTTTGTATGCGGGCTGTGCGAACCTGCAAATTGGGGAGGGGAGGGGTTTAGGGTTGAGGATTTTTACGACCCAGCGACACCCCAAAACACGGGGTGGTGTTGCCCCTACTTCTCGCTACGGAGTCTGTCGAGGAGCACCCGACATCCGTCCTCAAGGAGGTCGAGGACAAGCTCAAAGCCCTCGCGACCCTCGTAATATGGGTCGGGGATGTATGACCAATCGGGGTGGTTGACGAGGAACTCACGGAAGCGGTATATCTTCTGCTGCGCTGCACGGCTGGGGGCAAGGCGGAAGAGCGCCTCGTAGTTGTTGTCGTCCATAGCCAGGATATAATCGAAGGCCTCGAAATCCTCCTCCCTGACCTGACGCGCACGGTGCGTCATCGGGATGCCACGATTTGCCGCTGCGCTGCGCATACGGGCATCGGAGCGCTCGCCGCTATGGCCACCATAGGTGCCGGCAGAGTCGATGACAAAGGCCTCGCCAAGACCCTCGCGCTCGACATACATACGGAATATCGCCTCGGCAGCCGGGGAGCGACATATATTTCCCAAACATACGAAAAGTACTCTCTGTTTCATATCTCAATCGGTTTATTAGGCTACAAATATAGGTCTTTTCGCGCGAAAAGCGAGCGCTATTCGTTGAATAAAAATGCGCGTTTGTTTAATTCTTTGTCGCTTTTAGAACTAAATTGGCCATTTAGGCGCGTTGGAGCAGCTTTTGCTGTGAGACATTAACGATATTTTTCATATCTTTGCCGCCGATAAAAATTCGTTGAATACAAAAAAGTTACTCAATATGAAACTCAAAGCACTCCTTATCGTTGCTCTCGCAACATTCGCCATCGCCAACACCGCAGAGGCGCAGTCGCTACCTCGCAAGGTGCGCAATGTGGAGGTTCAGGACCTCGACGCCAAGAAGGCACGCCTGCCTTGGTGGGGCGAGAAGAACCTTCTTATCTTCTATGTCGACCCTGAGGTGCCTAAGCAGAACCACGACTTCATCACATACATCGAGGAGACAGGTCGTGTACAGGGACCAAACATCGAGGGCTTTGGCATCGTAAACCTCAAGGATGCGGTATATCCTAACAACCTCGTGCGTAAGATTGCCGATGCGCGTACCGCAAAGAATGGCGCTACCATCCTCTGCGACCCTGACCACTACATCAGCAGCGCGTGGCGTCTGGGCGATTGCGACAATATGTTTGTCATTATGCTCATCAACAAGCAGGGCGAGTTGGTCTATGTACACAAGGGCGAGATGGACGAGGCAGAGCAGCAGCGTTTCATCGCAGCAGCAGAGCCTTTGCGATAGAGAACACACTCACGCATAACAACATAGCGAGTCACGCCATAGCGGTGCGGCTCGCCTTTTTTATTGGCACTGAGGTGGGCAACGACAACTCGTGCAGTGGGGATAGTGAGGCGCAGGGACGAGGCGACGAAAAAGCCATTTTCCACCATATTTACCACAAGCGTTTGCGCATTAACATTTTTTTAGTATCTTTGCCCGCATATTACTATACCTAAGGTATAGCCCATTTTTTCGTAGGCGAAAAAGTAGATATGAAACTATGAAGATAGCATTAGCTCAGCTCAACTTTACCGTTGGCGACATCAAGGCCAACAGCGATAAGATTATCACCGCAATCGAGGGCGCTAAGCACTCGGGTGCCGACATTGTGATATTCCCCGAATTCGCAATATCGGGCACACCTGCCTATGGTCTTCTCACCAAGACCACATTCCTGACCCTCTGCGAAGAGGCCGTCGAGCGCATTGCAGATAGCTGCCACGGCATCGCCGCCATCGTCGGCACGCCATACCTCACTGCCGAGGGCCCTATCAGCGCCGCCGCGTACATCGACACCAACGGCAACATTGAGTACATCGGCAAGCGTTATGTTACGGCGCGTCGTGAGATGGGCTACATCGTAGGCTCGTCGGTAGGTAGCCAGACCATACACCTCTGTGGCAAGACCCTCAAGGTGGTGGTGGGTGACGACCTCAGCCGTATGGACGACATCGACGAGGAGATAGACATCATCATCTCGGTGAATGCTCGCCGCTATGGTAAGGGCATCCTCTCTCGCCGCTTCGACAAGATGAGCCGCTTGGCATTTGCCGAGGGCAAGACCCTCATTCTGGTTAACCAGGTGGGTGGCTCAGGCGACATCGTATATGACGGCACTTCGGGCATCCTCAACAGCGATGGTAAGCTCGTTATGCTACTCAAGAGTTTCAGCGAGGATATGCAGATCTTCGACACCGAGGCCGTCAACGAGCCATTCGATGTCCCCTTCACCACATATAACGACCGCACCCGTATGCTCTACGAGGCGGCGTGTCTCGGTCTGCACGACTACTTCCAGAAGAACGGCTACACCAAGGCCTGCGTAGGTCTTTCGGGCGGTATCGACTCGGCGGTTGTTGCCTGCCTTGCGGTGGGAGCACTCGGCAAGGAGAATGTTCGTGTGTTGCTTATGCCATCGCCCTTCACCCCTAATGAGAGCGTGGAGGATGCCAAGCAGCTGGCCGAAAACCTCGGCGTGGAGTACAGCGTGCTCCCAATCATCGAGGCATACAACGCTATGGTGGGCACCTTGCAGCCCGTAATCGGAGGTACGGAGTTCGACGCTACGGAGGAGAATATTCAGACGCGTATCCGCACAACGATGCTTATGGCGTTGCAGAACAAGACGGGATATATGCTTCTCAACTCGTCGAACAAGAGCGAGAATGCCCTCGGCTGGTGCACCCTCTATGGCGACACCGCGGGAACATTCAGCCCTACGGGAGACCTATACAAGGGCGAGATTTACGACCTTGCGCGATACATCAACGCAACATACAACGAGGTTATCCCCGACAACATCATCGACAAGGAGCCATCGTCGGAGTTGCGCCCCAACCAGAAGGATAGCGACTCGATGCCTCACTACGAGATTATCGACGCCATCCTGTTCCGTATGATTGAGAAGAAGCAGCATCGTGAGGAGATCATCAACGCCGGCTACGACTCAGCGGTGGTGGAGAAGATTCACCGTATGGTTATGGAGAACGAGAAGAAGAGATATCAGTTCCCACCCGTACTTCGTCTCTCACCTTGCGCCTTCGGCCACGAGTGGCTTATGCCTCTTGTCAACCACTACTGCGACTAACGAGACGGCCATTAGAAATTAGCCATATTGCCACTGAACGAACGGGTGGCCGTATGGAGAACATAGAGATAGCGTAGGATATGTCACTATTGAGAGTTTTGCTTGCAATCATTTTCCCACCTTTGGCCGTTATCGACCAGGGGTGTGGCTCGTTATTGATAGTCTTCTTACTCACGCTTTGCGGCTGGGTGCCAGGTGTCATTGCAGCACTAGTGATACTCAACAATGTAAGAAGGTAGACTTAAGCCAAACATCCCACACACAAGTATGAGCACGAGATTACAGCACAGGGGTATTGTCGAGCGCATCGAGGGCGACAAGGTCATTGTCATCGTCGAGCAGCAGTCGGCCTGTGCGGCGTGTCACGCCAAGGGTCTCTGTTCGGAGAAGGGTGCAAAGCGCGAAATTATCGTGAATAGCCCCTACGCCTCGCAGTTTAGCGTTGGCGAGCGCGTGAGGGTGGCATTGCTATCCAACACGATGGGCTTCTCGTCGATAATCTACGGTTACATCCTACCCCTTGTGGTGCTGCTCGCAGCGCTCAGCATAGTCAAGGGCATAGGCCTTAACGACGGCATAGCGGCAGTGGCGGCAATAGCGGCGGTGGCGGTATATTATGTGGGTTTATACGCACTACGACACAAAATTGAAAAAAAGATAGAATTTACAATTATTAAGGAGTAATGAACACTTTAGTTTTAACAGTCTTAACACTCAGCCTACTTGGTGGACTATTGGCTGTTATCTTGTATTTCGTTGCACAGAAATTCAAGGTAGAGGAGGATCCACGCATCGACGAGGTGGAGAAGATGCTTCCTGGTGCTAACTGCGGCGGTTGCGGCTTTGCCGGTTGTCGTGCTATGTCGGAGGCGCTGGTTACGCGTGATAGCATAGCATCGCTCTTCTGCCCCGTAGCGGGTGGCGGTGTGATGAAAGACATCGCATCATACTTGGGTAAGGCGGCGGCCGACAAGGGCCCTATGGTGGCTACGATGCGCTGCGGCGGCTCGTGCGACAAGCGACCAAAGGTTAACCACTACGACGGTGCGCTCAGCTGTGCCGTTGTCAACTCCTTATATGTGGGTGAGTCGGCCTGCGCATACGGCTGCCTCGGCTATGGCGACTGCGTGAAGGCGTGTCAGTTCGGTGCGCTACACATCAACCCTAAGACGGGTCTTGTGGAGGTTGATGCCGATAAGTGCTGCGCCTGCGGTGCTTGCGTCAAGGCCTGCCCTAAGGGCTTGTTCGAGCTTCGCAAGAAGTGGCCTAAGAACCGTGCGATATATGTGTCGTGCCGCTCGAAGAATCGTGGTGCGGTGGTGATGAAGGCCTGCAAGGCGGGATGTATCGGCTGCGGCAAGTGTGCCAAGGTGTGTGCCTTTGGTGCTATCACAGTGGACAACAACCTGGCATACATCGACCCAGAGAAGTGCAAGCTCTGCCGTAAGTGCGTGAACGAGTGCCCTACGGGTGCCATCCGCCTGGAGAATATGGAGCGCCTGCCTAAGGAGCCTAAGGTAACACCAGCGCAGGGCTCGGCAGCAAATAGTAACAAGAGCGAAGAGGCTAAATAAGAGCATCGTAGAAGAGTATGAAGAGTTTTCCAATAGGCGGTATTCACCCGTCAGATAATAAGGAGTGGAGCAAGGATAGGGCTATCGAGGTTTTGGACTTGCCCAACGAGGTTAAGATACCTCTGATTCAGCATATAGGCACCCCCGCGGTACCACTTGTTGCCAAGGGCGACAAGGTGCTTACGGGTCAGCTCATAGGCGAGGCCGTAGGCTTCGTGTCAGCAAACATTCACTCACCAATTTCGGGTACGGTGACCGCTATCGACAGCTACCCTAATGGTCAGGGTCAGCTTATCACAATGGTGGCTATCAAGCGCGAGGGTGACGAGTGGGTGGAGAGCATCGACCGCTCTCAGGAGCATAAGCGCGAGTGTAGGCTCGAGACGGCAGAGATAATCGCACGCATCAAGGCCGCAGGTGTCGTAGGCCTTGGCGGTGCGCAGTTCCCAACACATGTAAAACTCTCTATTCCAGATGGTCAGAAGGCCGAGGTGCTCATCATCAACGGCGTGGAGTGCGAGCCTTACCTCACCTCTGACTACCGTAATATGGTTGAGCGTGCCGAGATGCTGCTCACCGGCGTGGAGATTATTATGCGCGCCATCGGCGTGGAGAGAGCCATTATCGGCGTGGAGAACAACAAGCCCGATGCGATAGCTCACCTGCGTGATGTCATCGTGCGCGACGGCTATCGTGGCATCGAGGTTGAGCCGCTCAAGTTGCGCTACCCACAGGGTGGTGAGAAGCAGCTCATCGCCGCCGTTACGGGTCGCCAGGTGGCACCACCACCAGCACTGCCACTATCGGAGGGTGCAGTGGTATGTAATGTATCGTCGGCAATCGCCGTGTACGAGGCGGTGCAGAAGAATAAGCCTCTCATCGAGCGCGTGGTGACACTTACGGGTAAGGGTCTGGGCTCGACACACAACTACTTGGCTCGCTTCGGCGTATCGATAAACGACCTTTTGGAGAGGTGCGGCGGCATCCCTGAGGGCGATGTTAAGGTGCTCAACGGCGGCCCTATGATGGGTCGTGCGATTGTGGAGACCTCATCGCCATTCATCAAGGGTTGTTCGGGCATCACAGTGCTTACGGGTAGCGATGTGCCGCGTGGCAAGGAGAGTGCCTGCATCAAGTGCGCTAAGTGCGTATCGGCCTGCCCTATGGGTCTCGAGCCATACCTCCTCACCAAGCTCGCCAAGTTGCAGAAGTGGGACATCGCCGAGGAGCACAACACCGTAGACTGCATCGAGTGCGGCTGCTGCTCGTACACCTGCCCATCGAACCTGCCACTGCTCGACTACATACGCATCGGCAAGCAGACCGTAATGGCCAACATACGCGCGCGTGCGGCTGCGAATAAGAAGTAGTACGACGGCAGAAGTTATAACGAACGAAAAAACGATAAAAACGATTTATATATGGCAACCAGACTTTTTGCTGCACCCTCGCCACATATCCACGGCGGAGAGAGCACCAAGCGCATAATGTGCGATGTGGTGCTGGCACTCCTGCCTGCGTTGGCAGTCTCGACATATGTGTTGGGACTCAGGGTGTTACTAATCACTGCTGTGGCGGTAGTTAGCTGCGTCGCTTTCGAGTATCTCATTGCGCGCTTCCTGCTCAAGCGCACCGCTACCGTGGGTGACTTCTCGGCTGTGGTGACGGGTATCCTGCTCGCCTTCAACCTCCCAACGGGTATTCCTTGGTGGATTGTTGTTATTGGCGCCCTTGTGGCCATCGGCATCGGTAAGATGACCTTCGGCGGCTTGGGTACTAACCCATTTAACCCTGCACTGACGGGTCGTATCTTCCTGCTTATGGCATATCCCGTGGAGATGACCGACTGGACAACAGCTACGCCAGATGCTCTTTCGGGCTCGACGCTGCTCGCCAATGTTAAGTACGACTACGGCCAGCTCGCCGATGTCGACTTTTTGAATATGTTTGGCGGCTATATGAATGGCTCGATGGGTGAGATAAGTGCTGCAGCACTTATCCTTGGCGGCATCTACCTCCTCTACCGCAGGGTCATCACCTGGCATATTCCTGTCAGCGTGCTCGGCACAATGGCACTCTTTGCGCTATGCGTAGGTGCTACGGAGGGCGGCTCGCTCATCTATGAGCTTCCGCTGTTCCACCTCCTTGCGGGTGGTGCGCTGCTCGGTGCTATCTATATGGCCACCGACTACTCTACCTCGCCTATGACGCATAAGGGTATGCTCATCTACGGCGTGGGTATCGGTGTGATTACTATGGTGATACGCCTCTGGGGTGCCTATCCCGAGGGTATGTCGTTTGCGATATTCATTATGAATGCCGCAACGCCACTTATCAATAAGTATTGCCGTCCTAAGCGTTTCGGAACTAAATAATTGGGTGGAGATGAAGAGTTCATTAAAGAATATGGTCGTGGTGCTATTTGCCATCACCGCCATCGCAGCACTTCTCGTTGCGCTTGTAAACGATATGACTAAGGATGCTATTGCCGCCAGCCAGCTCGCTGCCAAGAACGCTGCCAAGTTTAGCGTCGTGGGCACAACACCTGAGGAGGCAACCATCGCACGCGATACTACGCGTACCATCGGCGACTTCGACATCACGGTGAGCATCGTGGTTCGTGCCGAGGACAACTCGCTTATCGGCTATGCCGTGGAGGCGCCAAGCATCACCAAGAACGGCTATGCCGACCGCATCACGCTAATGGTGGGCTTCGTCAAGGAGGGTAATGATGTTATTGTAAGCAGCGTCGAGGTGCTCTCTCAGAAGGAGACGCCAGGCCTCGGTGCCAATATGATGAACGAGGGCAACAGCCTCGAGCGTAGCGTTGTGGGCAAGGTTGCTGCTGAGCTCATCTTCGCCGTTACAAAGGAGGGAGGCTCGTTCGACGCACTCACAGGCTCAACAATATCGTCGCGTGCCTATGCCAACGCCGTGGAGACAGCCTACGCGGGCTACCTCTGGGCTACGGGAGCACTCGATACCAGCGAGGAGGCGATAGAGGAGGCGATGGAGGATGCACCTACGGGAGCATCGATGACAAACGATTGGGAGCCAGAGGCTCAGGAAGGAGATATGAGTAATGAGTAAGCTTCAGATTATCACTAAGGGTATCATCAAGAATAACCCTACCTTTGTGCTTGTACTCGGTATGTGCCCAACGCTCGGTGTCACATCATCGGCAATAAATGGTATGGGTATGGGCGTTGCGACGATGGCCGTACTTATTATGTCGAACATCGTTATCTCACTCATCAAGAACCTTATCCCAGACAAGGTGCGCATCCCAGCCTTTATCGTAGTCATCGCCTCGTTCGTGACGATAATAGAGATGCTTATGCAGGCCTATGTGCCCTCGCTCTATGCGTCACTCGGTGTCTTCATCCCACTTATCGTGGTGAACTGCATCATCCTCGGTCGTGCCGAGGCATTTGCATCGAAGAATGGCGTCGTTGACTCAGCCCTCGACGGCATCGGCATCGGCCTTGGCTTTACGCTCTCGCTCACAGCCATAGGTATGGTGCGTGAGGCGCTCGGCTCAGGCTCAATCTTCGGCCTGTCGTTCGCCGATAGCGGTATGCCGCTGCTCTTCATCCTCGCACCTGGTGGCTTCCTCGTGCTTGGCTACCTGATGGTATTGTTTAACAAAGTAGCAAAGAGATAGTTATGAATATTTTGAGTATATTGGTTGCGGATAACATCTCGGGCGAGGTGCTCGAGGGCTTCGCCACGGGCAGCGTTAGCGTTCAGGCTATCACGCTATTTGCCATCGTCATTGGCGCTATCTTCGTTAACAATGTGGTGCTGTCGCAGTTCCTCGGTATCTGCCCCTTCCTCGGCGTGTCGTCGAAGGTGGAGACATCGCTGGGTATGGGTATGGCCGTAACATTCGTTATGGCATTGGCATCGGTGGTTACTTGGCTGATACAGACATACATACTCGTGCCATTCGGCATCGCATATATGCAGACCATCACCTTTATCCTGGTCATCGCGGCCTTGGTGCAGATGGTCGAGATCGTGCTTAAGAAGGTGTCACCAGCACTCTATCAGGCGCTCGGTATCTTCCTGCCGCTCATCACCACCAACTGTGCGGTACTCGGCGTTGCGATTATCGCCATCCAGAAGAACTTTGACCTTCTTACGGGCGTCATCTACGCCGTAGCTATGGCTATCGGCTTTGCCCTTGCGTTGGTACTTTTGGCTGGTATTCGTGAGCGCCTCGAGACCGAGGACACCCCTGAGGCTATGCGTGGCGTGCCCATCGCCCTCATCACCGCAGGCCTTCTCGCAATGGCATTTATGGGCTTTGCCAATGTGGTGCCACTGCCATAATTAGATTAGTATCAACATATTCGCCTGATGCAATAGCGGCGCAACACTGCCACCGTAGGCATTAGGCAAGTTAGACCAAAATAGATGGGGCATAGTGCGTTAATCGACACTATGCCCCACAACTATATACTACCCTGCTGCTACTCCACCGTACCAAAAACTACGGGTATTGTCATTCTGCAAGCCACGGGCTTACCATCCTTGACGCCAGGCTTCCACTGCGGCGCACTTAACATAACACGGCGCACCTCATCCTCAAATTGCTTGTCTGCCGTACCCTTGATAGTATTGATATCGACTATCTCGATGTAGCCCACGCTGTTAACAATGAACTCAACCACCATATGCGAGCTAAGATTCTTCTGACGAAGCTCAACAGGGTAACGCAGGTTCTGCATCAGCCACTTATAGAAGGCCTCAAATCCACTATCCATAAAAATCGGGAGCGTATCGGGTGAGTTCTCAACATTGGCGTCGAGCGAGTTAGTATGGATAATCATCACGCCGTTCTCGATATTACCGTAATCCTTGTAGTAGCTGAGCATCTCCGTATCCTTGAGTAGCACCACTTGCTTAATAGCGCTGGCAGGGAGGCTCTTGACCACCTCTGCCGTAGATGGCACGCCGTCTATTACATAGATCGGGGCGTCATCACCCTGGCGCGCACCGCTACTGCCATATGCCTGAATCACAATCTCATTCGGATGTTCAACCTTAAGCGAATCCTCACCATTCTCTCTTGCTGAGCCCTCCACCTTGAAGGTGATTGGCAAGCAAAAACTTACCGCCACCGTACGACCATTGTTCACACCTGGGGTCCAACGAGGTGAGGTGCCTATTACGCGTTTGACCTCTGTGCCGAAGATATCGGGGTAGCTCGACTGAATTATGTTTACTGATTCCTGCTCGATATAGCCATTGCGGTCGACAATGAACTGCACAACCACGGTATCCTCTAATCCCATCTCGAGCGCACCCTCAGGGTAGCGTAGGTTCTGCATCACCCAGCTACGGAAGGCGAGGAGGTCGCCACCCATAAACTGTGGCATCACCTCTGCAAAAACAAAAGGTAGATCCTCCTCGGTGCTGCTCTTAAGCGTGAGCACCACGACGCCATTCGAGGTGTCGCCCAGGTGCGCAAAGCGCTTAACATCCTCGTCGCTCTTGAAGATTGTCATCGACTCGATGTCCGATGCGAGGCGCTGCATATGCTCGATAGATATAGCCTTGCCATCCACGACATAGAGCGGCTGCTGCAACTCTGGTGTGGCATAAACTTTAAGCGTGGTGGCGAGGGCCACCATAATAATAAGTATGCGTTTCATAACTCTACTTTTTAAGGTTCGTAAATCGTAGGTAAGGGCCCTTTGTTTTCCTACTGCAAAGATAGTGGCTAAAAACTTGACTGCCTAACAATTAAGGTTAAAGAGTGTTAAGATAAATGTTAAAAATTGTTAAATCGCTATGCGCAATACCTCTCGCTACGATTTTTTCGTTACCTTTGTCTAAAAGCAACTCACGCCAATGAAAGAGTCGAACTTCAGAGCCATATCCCTCGCCACCGTACTCTCGCTACTGCTTCTGGTAGCGGTGGAGGCGATGTGGTCTGTGCGCACCTATCGCGATATGCACGCCAGCTACCGACAGCAGATAAGCAGCGTGCTCGAGGAGGCGGTGTGGAAGTATGCCACCAACTCGATGAACGGCGATGCCTCGATAAACATCGGCAACATCACTCGTTTCGACGCCTTCGTAGGCGAGGGCCTGCGCACTGCGGGTCTGGCAACGGAGTACTGCGTGGAGGTGCTATCGACAACCGACACGGAGCCAATCATCATTATGTCGATGGGCAATGTCTCGAACGAGGAGGTGCTCATCGTCGACAAGCATCTCACACCGATAATCCTGCGCCTCAAGGTTGCCGACCCAAGTAGCGTGATTTTTGGCAGTATGCGTCGAATGTTACTGCTGCAACTGCTCTCAATCGTAGCCCTTAGCGCAACATTTATCTACCTGTTACACACGCTCTTCCGCGCAAAGGAGGTCGACACGATACGGCGTGACCTGACGCACAACATATCGCACGAACTCAAGACACCCATTGCCGCAGCATATGCCTCGGTGGAGGCGCTACGCACCATACCCTCAATAGCCGAGAACGAGGCTTCGCGCAACGACTACCTCGATATCTCGCTCAGCGAACTCAAGCGTCTCGGTGCTATGGTCGAAGAGATACTACGCACATCAACCGAGGAGTTCACCACAGCAGAACTACGCATCGAGGAGTGTGATGTAGAGAGTATCATCAACGAGGTACGCACATCACTCAACCTTCGATACTCATCGCGTGAGATCAGCTGGAACATAGATATTGATGAGGGGTGCGCCGTTGTTGCCGACAGCTTTCATCTTAAAGGTATAATATCGGCCATAGCGGATAACGCTATCAAGTATTCCAAGGAGAAACCTATGGTATCTATACGCGCGACAATACGAAGTGGCTATACATATATTATAATCGAGGATAGAGGTGTAGGCATCCCCCGCAATGAGCAAAAGCGTATATTCGATAAGTTTTACCGCATAACAAATGGCGATAACTACACCACCTCGGGCTACGGCATAGGTCTCTATTACGCGCACAGTGTCGCACAGCGCCACGGCGGCACAATTGCGGTGGAGTCGGAGATGGGCTATGGCTCGCGTTTCACTATCAAACTTCCGCGCTATGGCAGATAAACGCATACTTATTGTCGAAGATGAGGCCACACTCGGCAGGGTGCTTGGCGACGCACTGCGTGGCGCAGGATATGATGTGGCTCTCGCTACTGATGGCATCGAGGGACTCGAAATATTCCGTGAGCAGGGTGCCGACCTTGTTATTGCCGATATTATGATGCCGAAGATGGATGGCCTTACGATGGTTGAGCAACTTAAGCGTATAAATAGTAGTGTCGAGGTACTCTTTCTATCGGCACGCAGCAGCGCCGAAGATGTTGTTGAGGGCTTTCGTCGTGGCGGCAACGACTACCTCCGCAAGCCATTCTCGCTTGACGAACTGCTGGCACGCGTGGCGGCACTCCTGGCCCGCCACACGGAGGATAGCAACGGCGTGGTCGTAGCTATCGGCAGCTACCGCCTTAACAGCCGCCTATGGACACTAACCAAGGATAACACCACACGACGCATCACAGCACGCGAGTCGGCAATATTGGCGATGCTGGCCCACCAGCGGGGCGGCATCGTGGACTCTGGCGAGCTACTCAGGGAGATATGGGGCGACGACAGCTACTACAACCTGCGCTCGCTCAATGTTTTCGTCTCACGCCTTAGGGGCTACCTCGCTGACGATAGCCGCATCGAGATTCAGTCGATACGCGGCGTTGGTTATCGTTTGATAATCCAAGTAGAATAGTATAATACGCGATACGACGCTCGCCTCCATCAGTAGAATTTCTTGTCAGAGTGGTAAAGAGGTGTTATATCGTAAACGAGCGATAACGCCAGACTTCTTCGTAGATTATTGATTTTAGCACGCAGATGTAGGCTTTAGCAATAAAAAAAGCCCACGGGATAGTACCGAAGTACAGCCCGTGGGTTATTGTTTGTGAAGGACTAAAGGTGCCCTCTAAAATCGAAAGGAGATTAGATGATACCCTGCTCAAGCATAGCCTGTGCAACCTTCATAAAGCCTGCGATGTTAGCACCCTTAACATAGTTAACAGTACCGTCAGCCTGTGTACCGAACTGAACGCAAGCCTCGTGGATAGACTTCATGATGAAGTGGAGCTTATCGTCAACCTCCTCACCTGCCCAAGAAATGTGCATACAGTTCTGAGTCATCTCAAGACCTGAAGTTGCTACACCACCAGCGTTAACTGCCTTACCTGGTGCGAAGAGGATACCTGCATCCTGGAATGCCTTGATAGCCTCAGGAGTACAACCCATGTTAGAAACCTCAGCGCAGCACCAAGTACCGTTAGCCAAAAGCTCCTTAGCATCAGCCTCGTTCAACTCGTTCTGGAATGCGCAAGGAAGTGCGATGTCACACTTTACTGACCAAGCCTTCTTGTTTGCAGTGAACTTACAAGCCTCAGGGAACTTAGTAGCCATATCCTCAACCTTGTTACGGTTTGAAGAACGCATTACGAGCATATAGTCGATCATCTCGTTTGTGATACCACCAGGGATCTCGCAAACACCGTCTGGACCAGAGATAGCTACAACCTTAGCGCCGAGCTCAACAGCCTTCTGTGATGCACCCCAAGCAAC
>JAGBTP010000021.1 GCA_017631255.1 Alistipes sp. | reverse complement strand
GGTCTTGAAAACCGTTGAGCTGCGAGGCTCCGGGGGTTCGAATCCCTCCCTCTCCGCAAGACTACGAAGCAAAAAGGTATCGAGAAATCGATACCTTTTGTTTTTATACCTTTGGCGCAAGTTTACTTGCAGACAGAGGTGGGAAAACAAAAGATGGGCGGCTTGCTGCTTTTTGCGCAGTTGGCTTGCAAGGGCCCCTGCGGCGAGCAGAAGGGAAAGGCGTTAAGCGGAGCGACCAACGGGAGCGTAGTAGCCAATCCCTCCCTCTCCGCTCGATCACAAGCAGAACGGATGACGAAAGTCATCCGTTATCTTTTTGTATCTATGTCTGAGTGCAAGCACTCGCCCTCTCCACAATACAAAACGCCTTCGGCCTCTTCTGTCGGGTCTCGCGAGGAGGCAAGATATATACTCCCCTAAATAGCAAAATATATACTCCCCCCAATATACAATCCCCCTAAATCCCACTTCGAGGGATGGGGATGCATACAATCACCTAACCCTCTCCTTGAAAAGGGAGACTTGGATATCTGGACCTGGGAGGGGAACTCGGAGAGGAATCGTCGAGGCATTAATCCATATAGTGGAGGCACTAATCCATATATGAATGGGGTCTGGGTGTGGGGGATATTAATTAATCCATATTTACATTTGATGGGGTGGTTGGGGGCTATTGGTCATTCCGCAACCACATAGCCCCTCAGAGGCAATAGTATGCCTCTGTGAGGGGAGAGATATTTTCTGCCGCAGGGCGCAGAGGGTTCAATTATTTCACCACCTTTGCTTTTTCTTAGTTCCCGACCGTGGCGCAACGATATGTGCGTTGTGGCGTATGCGGCTCGTTGCGGGCCAATACGAGGCTATAAGTGACTGCTACGGACTATGTAGTGGCGGGGCTATGAGTGCTGATTCTTATACATATCGGCCTCGCTGACATCGGCGATAGGCTTAATGAAGTTGACCTGAGAGTCGACGCTCATATCTGCCATACCATTCTCAAGCAGGGTGTTGAAGAGAGCCTCCTTGACATGCGAGATGCCCTCGTCGTACTTGTACACTGACACCCACACCTGCGCAATCATATTGATATGCAGGCGGTCGCTCGAGTCGAAGAGAATGATTGGCTGTGGGCTCTTCGCAATCTCGGGAACCTTATCTATGAGCGCCTGGGCAAGCATCTCCCTAACCTTTGGCGAGTCGATCTCCTTCTGCACCTTGAAGGCGATGTGAAGGCGCTGGTAGTCGCCAGAGAAGCTGATGTTTCTAAAGTCCTTGTCGAAGAACTGGTTGTTGAAGATGGAGACAATAGCTCCGTCGTCGGTCTCGATAAGTGTTGTGCGGTACTGGATGTCGATAACCTTACCACGGCAGCGGTCGCCAATCTCGACATAGTCGCCAATCTTAATGCGGCCCATCATCAGGATGATACCGCAGAGCAGGCAGTCGAAGGTATCGCGTAGTGCGACGCCAAGACCTATGGCAAGACCACCAAGAGCTGCCAGGATACCGATATAGTTAACACCGAGCTGTGCCAAGGTCGAGATGATAAACAGACCCCACACCACTATCGCAAAGACATTGCGGCAGAGGTTGATAGCGCCGACATCGGCCTTCTCCTTATAGTAGAAGCGGAGGATGTAGTTCACAAGGCGGATGAAGTAGTTTATCAGTATCGCGTTGATGATGGTAACGATGACGATGCGCACCGATATAGATACGATGCCTGGTAGGTCGATGAAGTGGTAGTTGAACATCTTGGTGAACCACTCGCTGATGCTAAAGATGTGTACACACTCGAAGAGGCACACCGCCAGCACGGAGATAACCGCCATAGGCTTAAAGAGCCACGCGAAGGTGAACGGGCGCCACGACTTGAGGTATGCCGTCTTGTCCATTTGCATATGCTTGCGCTCGATGCGGTGCAGATAGTTGAAGAAGCACGAGAGAACAAGGTGGCCGATGATAAATATTGCCCACGACAGCGCGATGTAGATCGACATATAGTAGTAGCCAAAGAAGTTCATCGCGAAGCACACCGAGAATACTAACACTGCGATGCTGCTGACATAGCGGTCGAGTGGTAGGAGTCGGCTGTGCAGGTGTGTGATAACATAGAGCTGTGCCACGATGAATATCAGCAGCACGACGGGGTAGGTTATGCGGATGACATTGATGTCGACAAGTACCATACGGTAGAGGATGATGACCAGCGACATAAGGATTGTCGGCATATAGGATAGTATCGTCGGGATGAGCTGGTTGCTCTTGACGCGCAGCAGCACGCTATAATTCATCAACACATACATCAGGCACACCTCAATGGCAAGGTTAAGTGCCGAGGCGAAGAATGGGTTGTTTGTGAATGCAAGGCGTATGACAAGATAGGTGATGGTTACAGCGTTCCAACCGCAGAAGATGGTAAAGATGACGGGGTGCTTGTATATGAGATCCCACCTTGGCAACCATCTCCTATATACGGCAATAAGGCCCAGTAGAAGACCCACGATAAAGGCCACAAGGCCCGCAAGGAGTATAAAGAGGCTCTCTGCGTTCCACTTATCCTGAAACTCCCAGCCGTAGTAGTGCGCCGCACCGAAGATACCGCTTATGGTGGTCTTGAAGCCCTGCCAGTTCGATTGGAAATACTCGCCGTAGACCTTGTGCGTAGGCTGCTTGTCGGGGGTGAGGAGCAGCGAGTTGAGGATATAGTTGTAGTTGTTGTTGATCTCGCTCTGCAAGGTGTCTACCTGCGCCACAAGTTGCCTATATTGCTCGATATCCTGGGCTATCTCATCGAGGAGCTCTCTGTGGCTTATCTGCACAGACTCGAGGTATGCAAGGCCCTGGAGGCGACCATAGCGTGCCTCCTCGCTTAGTAGCTCAGGGTTGATGTCGTTAAGGGCGTTGTATAGCAGTCTGCATCGCTCCTGCGCGCGGTCGTAGCTCGATTTCCATAGCTGAATCGGCAGCTCGTTGCTGTAAAAGTCGTCGCATAGCTTCTGCGCTATCTCAGCGGCATAGGCAGTACCAAAGGTGTACTGCTCCTGCTGTGAATAGAGGCTTAGCATCGCAGAGGTAATCTCCTTGCTAAACTCATCCATCTTTGCCAAGTACTGGCCACGCGCAACGACGAAGTCGTCTTGTATGGAGTTGACTTGTTCGGCAAATACCTTCAGCTCCGAGCGGAGCATAATGACGGTCTCGTTGACATTGTAGCCCTTGAGCACAGCGTGCGAGGGCGTGATGTTGAAAAGTAGAATAAGTATGGCTGTTACATAGCCTAACAGTCGTTTCATATATCTTTCGTTTAGGTTGATAGTGTCGTTGTGCGCAAAGGTAGTAAAAAATGCTACATAGCATCGCATTTACAAAAGTTTTTTATTCGTCTGCTTGAATTTTTTGTGCCTATGAGTGTAGGGGTAAACCTTCGTATGTATGTGTGGAAAAAAATATTTTCTACCGTAGGATGCAGAGCTTTCAATTATTTTACTACCTTTGTTATTTCTTAGTTCTCCGACCGTGATGTGGGCGGTGCCTCTCTCCAATATTGAGGGTGGCGTAGCGGGTGGCCAGAGGTTGCCGCAGGGGCTACGGGAGGATTAAGATAGAGTTGCGATATACCCAAAAAATACTCAATAAATAACACTCAAAACATTACAAAATGAAAAAGCTATCTTTAGGATTCGTCCTTATGCTTTTGGTGGCGAGCATCGTATCTTGTACCAAGACCGAGTATGTCACCGTAACCCCTGAGGCGGAGGCTGACCTTAGCACCTACACCATTATGATGTATGGCTGCGGCGGTGAGAACCTCGACGAGGCTATGATTCTCAACATTCAGGAGGCATTATTTGCCGGTGCTACCGACCGCGTGAACTTCACCGGTCAGATTAAGTTCTCGGCTCGTTTCCAGCAGAACGATGTGCTCAAGGGCACGCAGCGCTTCATCGTAGGTGAGGCGGGCGATATGTGGTACGAGCCTGTGGAGGTTATGGACTCGAATGTCGAGCTTTATGACCCTCAGGTGCTTGCCGACTTCATCAACTGGAGTAAGGAGCAGCGTCCAGCGGACAACTACATCCTCATCCTCTGGAACCACGGTGGTGGTTGGTTCCCAACGGACGACTACTACAATCAGGGCGATAGCCGTGCAGTGGTTTATGACGACTACCTCGGAAAAAGAGGCTTGTCACTCAGCAACTTGGTTAAGGGTATTAAGGCTTCGGACACCAAGTTCAAGATGGTGTACTTCGATGCTTGCTTGATGGGTATGCTCGAGATTGTGGCAGAGCTTGGCGAGTGCACCGATTACACTATGGCTGCAAGCCACATCACTCCAGGTAATGGTGGCGACTACGAGGCACTTATGTATCACCTCAACAAGTCGACCAACTTCGAGCAGTCGATGAAGAGCTACTGCCGTGAAACCGTACCGCACTGGAGTGTTCAGGAGACTCCGTTCGACCTTATGTTGGTTGACAACAGTGAGATTGAGCCTGTGCTTGATGCGGTTGGGGAGCTTGCGGGCTATGTGACTGAGGTGCTTGAGATGTGTATGGAATATGCTGAGAACGAGGGTGAAGGTGATAAGAATATCGAGTATTTGGCAAGTATATATAACTCTGCGGTTAACTACTGCTACAACTACGACACAGGCTTCCCATTCTACGATATTCGCACCTTTGCAGAGATTCTCGCAAACTGCGTTTCAACTACCTACTCGGCTAAGTTTGTCTCTGTTGCCAGCAAGCTCCATCGTGCTATGGATGAGGCTATCGTATGCAAGCAGCTCAC
The DNA here is from genome assembly GCA_017631255.1 of Alistipes sp. GTDB lineage: Bacteria > Bacteroidota > Bacteroidia > Bacteroidales > Rikenellaceae > Alistipes. The sequence continues at coordinate 17,683 of JAGBTP010000021.1, read as the reverse complement.
AAGCGTAATTGCAGGTATGGACCTCTCTATGGCCGTAACCATCGTAGACCAGAATTTGTGGAACCAGTTCGGCTATCAGGAGGCATACGACACTCTCTACTTCCAGCAGCGCACAGGCTGGGGTAATTGGTTGGCGATGAATCCTGTTACTCCAAGCCTCAACCCTAACCCAGGCACTGTCGTTCCAGGTGGCGGCGAAGGCGGTGAAGGTGGCGAAGGTGGCGAGGGCGGCAACCAGCAGCCTGTAGACCCAGAGCAGGCCTTGGCACTTGAGATTGAGCACATTCTTAATATCATAGGTAAGAACTAACATCGCTCTACTCTAATAGGGGTCAACTGCGACCCCTCAATCAAAAGCCCAAATGGGATGTACGCTTTAGTACCGCCCATTTGGGCTTGCTTCTTTATCGGCGCCACATTTAACCCCTTCTGATAACAAGGTGTTGGAGTCTCTTTTAGTGACATAGCTTGCCGTGGGTGCAAACAATAAGAAGCTGTCTAACAAGGCTACTTTGTCGTTGCGCTTGCTCTCAAAATGCTCATTTACAATAAGTAAACTCCGCTTTTTCGAGCTTCGTAAGCCTAAAATTAGCTCTTGTTATACAACTTCTTAATAGTAAGAGGGTGCCAACAGACTTGTTGGACACCCACATCTACTATATGTTTAACGCGCACAGAGGCGCGTTATGTGCTATTTGCGAACTACTCGGTAGGGATATCCTTGTTCACATTCTTCGAGCCAATCAAGGCGTAGAAGAGGAGGTATGCAAGGCCCGCTACGATAACCCAGTAGCTGGTGAGGTAGTTGCCTGTGATGTCAACGATACCGTTCTGCAAGAGTGGGAGGATACCACCACCGCAAACAAGTGCCATAAAGATACCCGCAGCACGCTCAGTATAGCGACCCAAGCCCTCGACAGCGAGGTTGAAGATGCCACCCCACATTACCGAGGTGCAGAGACCGCACAATACGAGGAGTGCAGCGTTGATAGGTACCTCGTTCATACCGAAGCCGCTAGTGCCCTGGAATACTGGGAGGTTAATGGTATTAGCTGGGTCAAGGAACATTGCGCCACCGACGAGTGCCAAGCCCACGAACGACACGATGGTAAGCATTCGCTTAGCTGAGAGAACTGAACCGAGGGCTGCACCCAAGAGACGGCCGAAGAACATCAACAACCAATATGTTGCGGTTACCGTTGCGGCAATCTCCTCGCACTCGTCGCTAAGTGAGCCAAGGCCGCCGTTCTGCAACCACTTCTGCAATACATTAGGAATACCCACCTCGACGCCCACATAGATGAAGATAGCGATAGCGCCAAGTACGAAGTGACGGAATGACATAGGGCCATACTTCGACTCCTCAGCCTTCTGCTCTGCCTCGGCAGTGCGCTCAGTCTCAGGGATATTGGTGAGGAGGATAACCACAAATGCAAGGGCGAAGATGGCAAGTGCGATGAACATCAATGGGAACACCTGCTTAATCTGTGCGCTTGCGAGGTTAGGCACAAAGACGCCGGTGAGGAAGATAACGGCAGTACCCATAAACGAGTTGAACGAGCCACCCACCTGCAAGAGCTGGTTACCACGGTTGCCGCCACCAGCGAGCTTGTTAAGCATAGGGTTAACCACGATGTTAAGCATACACATCGAGAAGCCAGCGATGAAGGCACCGAGGAGGTAGACGCCAAAGGCGGTGTTGCCCTCCAAGAGGCCAGCTATGGTCTGCACGCCAACGCCCGTGAAGCCTACGGCAACAGCAGCGAGAGCTGTGAATTTATAACCCTTGCGCTGCAAGAGGTTACCCGCAGGGATACCCATACAAGCGTAGGCGATGAAGTTTGCAAATACGCCAAGTGTACCCATCCAGTTAGCGACGCTGAACTGGTTTTTGAGCACATCGCCCATAGGCGAGGCGAGGTTGGTGACGAATGAAATCATACCGAATAGCAATATCATTACGATGATTGCCAGGATGTTACTCTTTTTCTGTGTACTCATATTCTAACTATTTTTTGATTGTTATTTCCGTTACATATCTCGCTCTGCGATGAAGGTGCAGAGGGCGAGCAGCGCCTGACGATAGGGCGACTCAGGGTACTTCGAGAGGAGGTGCATAGCGCGTGAGAGGTATGCTTGCATAGCCTCGGCTGCGAATGCAATACCACCTCGCTCGGTGACCATATCCTGAAGTCTGTCCACCGCCTTATCATCCTCGTGGCAGCGGCTAAGGAGGGTAGTTATCTCCTTGCGCTCCTCCTCCGACGCCTCCTCCATAATGCCGATAAGTGGCAGTGTGATTTTATGCTCACGAAGGTCGTTGTTCGCAGGCTTGCCCGTGTTGTTATCACGACGGTAGTCGAGGATGTCGTCCTGAATCTGGAAGGCGATGCCGATAGCCTCGCCAAACTTACGCATACGGTCCACCTCCTCGCGTGATGCTCCCACCGATAGGGCGCCTAAGGCGGCACTCTCACCAAGGAGGCTCGCCGTCTTGCGATAGATGATGTTGAAGTAGTCGTCGCGTGTGGTATCGTACTGCTTAGCGTGCTGACTCTGAAGTACTTCGCCCTCGCAGAGTGTAGCCATTGCCGAGCCTATGTGTGAGATGAGGTCGTACTGCGCCGAAGCCATACCGAGTGCCATTGTGCGGGCAAGGATGTAGTCGCCAAGGATGACGGCCATATTACTCTGCCACTTGGCATTTACCGAAGGCTTGCCACGACGCTCATCGGCCGAATCGAGAACATCGTCGTGGATGAGCGAGGCGGTGTGAATCATCTCCACCAGCATCGCTGCGAGGTATGTGCGCTTGGTGCAGTGGCGCTCCTTGCCGTCGGTGGCTGAGACCGCTGCGGGGCTATGGAGCGAGGCTGCAAGTAGGGTCAGTATTGGGCGGATGCCCTTACCGCGTGAGGATAGGGCGTAGGTCAGCATCTCCTGAAGCAGCTCGCCCTCTGCCGAGAAGTTGTCGGCAACGAAGGCGTCGAAGGCCTCGAGGTCGCCGATAATCGGTTTGCGTATGTCGTTGATAGAAATCATCTTGTTGATAGTTTCAATTAGGCAAAGATAACGATTTTTTGTTAATAAGTTGTATATTAGGTCAAAATTTAAGGAGACCTTTAATTTTTTACAAATTTTTTGTAACTTTGTCCGATTAATCTATTTATATTAGGTATGGATGCGGTAAATATGCAGAGTAACGATATCTGGCAGAGGGTTAAGCCGTTGCTCGGAACGGTGACTCCGTGGGTGGTGGGTGTGCTCACCTTTATGTTTGTGAGCTACCAATTCTTCGCGCCACAGTTCGAGGGTAAGTCGCTCGCTCAGGGCGATATAGCGCAGTATGCCGGTATGTCCGAGGATATCAAGCAGCACCGCCTCAAGACGGGTGACGACCCGCAGTGGACGGGTAATATGTTTGGTGGTATGCCCGCCTACCTTATCGATGTGGAGTACCCTACGCAGTATGTCAAGCGCGCCGCATCGCCGCTAATCAAGGCCGTGGGCTCACCCGCTAATATGGTGGTGTGGGCTATGGTGCTGATGATGGTGGCGGTGGTACTTATGGGTGTAAATCCCTGGCTTGGCATCATTGCTGGTCTGGCCTATGGACTCTCGACATACTTCTTCCTTATCATCGACGCAGGACATATAACCAAGATGTGGGCACTTGTCTACGCACCGCCATTGGTGGGTGCGGTGTGGTATGCCCTAAGACGCAATATGTGGGTTGGTGCGGCGCTGGCGGCGCTCTTTGGCTCGCTGGAGCTGGGTGCTAACCATCCGCAGATTACCTACTACTTCCTCCTGGCCTGCCTTGCGCTGTGGATTAGTCAGCTATGTGTGGCGTGGCGTGAGGGTGCGCTGCGAGGATTTGCTAAGCGTACCGCTATCCTCGCTGTGGCGGCACTTCTTGCCGTGGGCTCGAACATAGCACCGCTATGGTACACGATGGAGCACCAGAAGTACACCACGCGTGTGGGTAGCGAGTCGGTCGACGAGGAGCGTGCGCGCGAGAGTATGATTGCCTACAATACGGCGTGGAGCTACGGCATTGCGGAGAGTTGCAATATGCTGGTGCCAAACTATATGGGTGGCAGCTCGAGCGATGTCAATATGGCGGCGGTGGAGTTGTTGCAGAGTCAGAGCGCGCAGATGTCGATATTCAACGCTGTGATTGACGACCTGACCAAGGAGCTATCGCAGGAGATGCCGGGCATCCGTCGTGGTGATGTGGTGGCGATGCTTGAGGAGGGTGATGAGTATGTGGCGTCGGAGGTTGAGGCGAGGTTCAACGCAAGGCTCGACGGCGCGTGGTCCTACATATCGAACTATTGGGGTGCGCAACCCTATACTGCTGGCCCGACATACCTCGGTGCTGTGGTGGTGCTCCTCGCTGTCCTTGGATTGATGCTCCTCGGTGTGCGCGAGGTGGCGTGGTTGGTGGCGGTGTCGCTCTTTGCGCTGCTGCTGGCTTGGGGTGCAAATATTATGGGATTTTATGAGGTTATGTTCGACCTCTTGCCAGGATATAAGAGCTTCCGTACCGTGTCGATGGCGCTTGTCGTTGTCGAGTGGTCGGCACCGCTTGTTGCAGTTATGGCATTGTGGGCACTGCTCAGGAGCGAGCTAAGCCTCAGGGCGCAGCTTCTGCGCATCGTCGTTGCCTTTGGCATTGTGGCGGTGGCTATCGTGTTGATGATTGCTACGGCAGGCTATGGCGTGGAGAGTATCGTGGCTGAGCTTGGCGATAAGCTATGGGTTGAGCAGCTTCGTGCCTCAGTAGTTGAGGCGCGTCGTGGTGCGCTGATGGCAGATGCGGTGCGCAGCCTCCTCTTTGCGGCTATGGCGGCAGCCGTTATGGCGGTGTTTGTGGTGCTCAGGGAGCGCGAGAAGGGTAGTGCGCAGGGCGCCAAGTGGCTCGGTGTGGCGATGGCGGCGGCCATTGCGGTACTTGTCGTGTGTGACTTGGGCGGCGTGGCAGCGCGATATATGGGTGAGGATAGGTGGCACGATGCTGCACCTACGGAGCTTAAGTCTACCGAGGCGGATAGGCAGATTATGGCTGACGGTGACCTCGGATTTAGGGTGCTCGACCTTACGGGTGACCCATTTACCAGTGCGCGTGCCTCGTACTTCCACCGTTCGGTGGGTGGCTACCACGGCGCTAAGATAGGTAGGTATCAGGATATTATAGACGAGTATCTTCGTCGTTTCGATGGCGATATGCTCGCTGCGCTAAATACGCGATACATAATCTACGAGGGCGACGCCCTGCCCGCCGCAGCTCTGACGGGCGTGGAGCCTTATGGCGCTGCGTGGTTTGTGGATGATGTGGTGAGGTGTGCAACGCCTCGTGAGGAACTCGAGGCACTCGACGGTGCGTCGCTGCGATATACCGCTGTGGTGAGCGAGGGCGTTGAGGGCATTAAAGAGTCTTATGATGCTGTGGGCGACATTTCACTTGTTGAGTATGCGCCCAACTACTTGAAGTATGAGTACACGGCTGCGGCGGAGGCACTGGCGGTGTTCTCGGAGATATACTTCCCTGAGGGCTGGAGCGCCTATGTCGATGGCGTGGAGGCGGACTACTTTGCAGTGGATTATGTGCTGCGAGGTATGGTGCTGCCTGCGGGTAGTCATACGGTGGAGTGGCGCTTCGAGGCACCACGCTGGGGTGCTATATCGGCAATTATGGCCATCTCGGCATTGGCGGTGCTGCTCGCTGTGGTGGCGGCATTAGTCCTCGGTAGAAGGTTGGATAAGGGTAATTCTAAAGAGTAAGATTTGAGATATGTCAGCAAGAGATAAGAGAGTACAACGCAAGGTGCGCCGCTCGTATATCATCTCGACGATGAGTATAACCTTGGTGCTGTTTATGTTGGGCGTGGTGTCGTATGTGACACTGTCGGCGCTGAGTGCTGCTGCGCGACTTAGGGAGAGCGTAGTGGTGTCGGTGGAGCTGAGTAATAGCGCCGAGGCGGAGTTACGCGTGGCGGTGCTCAGCCATATCGAGGCTACGGGTATGGCGAGCAAGGTGGAGTTTATGAGCAAGGAGTCGAAATTCGAAGACGAGGCCTTTCGTGAGCAGTTTGAGGTGGACCTCGATATGCTCCTTGGTGATAACCCACTGCGTGATAGCTACGAGGTGACGCTCAGCGAGGAGTGCTCGACGGAGGCGAGCGTGATGGAGTTCGTTAAGGGCGTGGAGGTGCTCGATGGCGTGGAGTATGTGGCGGTGCCACCGGTGGAGCTCGTGGAGAGTATGCACGCGACAATAACACACGCATCACTGGGCTTGATCCTCTTCCTTGCGGTGCTGCTCGTAATATCGTTGCTATTGCTAAACAACACCATTCGTATGGCGATATACTCGAAGCGCTACCTTATCAACACGATGAAACTCGTGGGTGCTACGAAGTGGTATATTATGCGCCCCTTCCTTGCTACGGCACTCAAGCAGGGCGTGGTGGCTGGCCTCGTGGCGGCGCTGATGATATGCGGCGTGGTGTATGGCGTGGAGAACTTCACGCTCGAGGGTCTCAAGATGCTCGACTACGGCGAGGTGGGCAACATTGTGGGTGGCGTGGTGGTACTGGGCGTGGTTATCACGCTGTTGTTCAGTGTCTTTGCGGTGAATAAGTTTGTGAATATGAAGACAAATAAGATATACCTCTATTAAGCGCAAGAGGGTTAAAACGAAGTGAATATGGAGAATAGGGATAACAAGGGCGGCGAGCGTATGCCCTTCAGTACTAAAAACTATGTTATGATGCTCGCAGGCGTGGTGGTCATCGTGCTCGGCTTTGTGCTTATGAGTGGCGGCGGCGACCATACCGCAACGCAGTTCGACGAGTCGATATTCTCGTTCCGCCGCATCACGCTGGCACCGATTGTCGTTATCGCTGGCTTTGTGGTTGTGGGCGTGGCGATAATGAAGCGTTTTAAGCCATCGGATAAGGAGTAGGTATGGGTATTTTGGAGGCGATAATCCTGGGTGCGGTGCAGGGCTTGACGGAGTTTCTGCCCGTGTCGAGTAGTGGCCACCTGCAGCTGGCTAAGGAGCTGCTGGGCGTGGAGATGGAGAGCAACCTGACATTCGATGTGCTGCTGCATATGGCTACGGTGATGAGTACCATCGTGGTGCTATGGAGCGAGATATGGTGGCTCGTGAAGGGTATCTTTGCGCGTGGTATGAACGAGGAGAAGAGCTACTTCCTCAAGCTGGTGGTCTCGATGCTGCCTATCGGCATCGTGGGACTGCTGCTGCGCGATAAGATTGACGCTATGCTCGCGTCGGAGTATATACTGCTCGTGGTGGGTGCTATGCTGATGCTTACGGCACTGCTCCTTACCTTTGCATACTATGCCAAGCCACGACACAAGGCGACGATATCCTATCGCGATGCCTTTGTCATCGGCCTTAGTCAAGCGGTGGCGTCGATGCCTGGACTCTCAAGGTCGGGTACGACGATAGCTACGGGACTGCTGCTCGGTAATGAGAAGGGTGCGGTGGCGACATTCTCGTTCCTGATGGTCTTGGCTCCGATTATGGGTCAGACGCTACTCGATGTGGTCGATGGCGGCTTTGCGGTGGTGGGCATAAGCACGGCATCGCTGGTGGCGGGCTTCCTGTCGGCATTTGTGGTGGGTTGTCTGGCGTGCAAGACGATGATTAGTGTCGTTAAGCGTGGCAAGCTCATATGGTTTGCCCTATATTGTGCTATCGTGGGATGCGTGGCTATGGGCGCGTATCTATTATAAATAATATGTATATGGAGGATTTTACATTACTTGGTGTCGACTTCCCTGAGGGTTATGTCGCTGTTATTGACAAGCCCTACGAGTGGACCTCGGCAGATGTGGTACGAAAGATAAAGTTTCAGCTGCGCAAGTGCGGCTACCCAAAGATTAAGATTGGCCACGCCGGCACACTCGATCCGCTGGCTACGGGTATCCTGCTCGTATGTATAGGTCGTGCGACGAAGAGCGTCGAGAGCTTGCAGGCCGAAGTTAAGGAGTATGTCGCTGAGTTGCAGCTCGGTGCTACCACGCCATCGGGCGATATGGAGCACGAGGTAGATGCCACATACCCAACTGAGCACATCACACGCGAGATGGTCGAGGAGGTCCTCCTAAAGCTGTCGGGCGAGCGCGAGCAGCTGCCACCGCTCTACTCGGCAAAGAAGGTGCAGGGCGTGAGGGCTTACGAGTTTGCGCGTGCGGGTGAGGAGATAGAGCTCAAGAAGGCGCAGATTACCATATATAGGATGGAGCTCCTGGAGTTCGATATGCCACGCATCAAGATTCGCGTCGAGTGCAGCAAGGGTACATACATCCGCTCGCTGGCGTTTGAGATTGGCCAGGCCCTCGAGAGTGGTGCCTACCTGAGCTCGTTGCGTCGCACGCGAAGTGGTGATTTCACCGTCGAGCGCAGCCACTCGCTCGATACTTTCTTGGAAAAGTTGCGCGAGTGTGAAACAAAATAGAGAATTTTGCGTATATAGTTTGATTATTAATGTTTTTTTTGACCACATATGAAGTTATCACAGTATGGCTACGATTTTAATATGGAGCTTATCGCTAAGTATCCTACGATAAATCGTGATGATGCCCGTCTTATGGTGCTGCACCGCTCTACCGGTGAGATCGAGCACCGTATCTTCAAGGATATTATTGAGTACTTCGACGAGAAGGATATGTTCGTGTTCAACGACACCAAGGTCTTCCCAGCGCGTCTGCAAGGTTGCAAGGAGAAGACAGGTGCCGACATCGAGATATTCCTGCTCCGTGAGCTAAACCGTGAGTTGCGCTTGTGGGATGTGCTCGTTGACCCTGCTCGTAAGATTCGTATCGGTAACAAGCTCTACTTCGGTAACGACGAGCTTATGGGCGCTGAGGTTATCGACAACACCACCTCGCGTGGCCGTACATTGCGCTTCCTTTTCGATGGCTCGTATGAGGAGTTCAAGGAGGCGTTGTACAACCTCGGTGAGACCCCACTGCCTCGCTGGGTGAGAGAGAAGGTTGAGCCAGAGGACGAGGAGTGGTATCAGACAATCTACGCTGAGAAGGAGGGCGCTGTGGCGGCCCCTACGGCTGGTTTGCACTTCTCGAAGCACCTGATGAAGCGTATGGAGATTAAGGGCATTGATCGTGCCTTCATCACGCTCCATGTGGGTCTTGGTAACTTCCGCACCGTGGATGTCGAGGATTTGTCGAAGCATAAGATGGACTCGGAGCAGTTCATCGTAACGCCTGAGGCGGTGGAGATGGTCAACACGGCTAAGCGTGATGGCCGCAAGATTGTGGCTATCGGTACTACCGTTATGCGTGCTATGGAGACCGCCGTATCGGTAGGTGGTATGCTCAAGCCTATGGATGGCTGGACCAATAAGTTCATCTTCCACCCTTACCAGTTTACTGCTGCCGATGCCTTTGTGTCGAACTTCCACCTGCCATACTCTACGCAGCTTATGATGGTTGCGGCGTTTGGTGGCTACGACCTTGTGATGGAGGCCTACGACTTGGCAGTTAAGGAGGGCTATCGCTTCGGTACCTATGGCGATGCGATGCTGATATTGTAAAAGAAAATGTTTATTTGCCTACCGTAAACGACTCAAATTATGGCAACAAATAAGATATTGTATGTTTGTCAGGAGATATCGCCTTATCTACCTGAGAATGTACTCTCGAAGCATAGTCTCGAGATGGCGCGCCAGATGCAGGAGCGTGGTGCCGAGGTGCGTACCTTTATGCCTCGCTATGGCTGCATCAACGAGCGCAGAAACCAGCTGCACGAGGTGATTCGCCTGTCGGGTATGAACCTCATTATTAACGATAACGACCACCAGCTTATCATCAAGGTGGCATCTATCCCTGCAGCGCGTCTTCAGGTCTACTTCATCGACAACGACGACTACTTCTCGCGTCGCCACATCCTCCACGATGCCGATGGCAAGATGTTTGAGGATAACGACGACAGAGCGATATTCTTTGCTCGAGGTATGCTCGAGACAGTTAAGAAGTTGCGCTGGTCGCCTACCATCGTGCACTGCCACGGTTGGTTTTCGGCCATCGTGCCTATGTACCTCAAGAAGGTGTTTTACGACGACCCACTCTTCAAGGATGTGAAGATTGTACTCTCGCTCACCAACGACCAGTTCGAGGGTAGGCTCGCTGCCAACTTCAAGCAGAAGCTCGAGGGTGAGGAGATTATGGATAGCAATATGAAGATTCTCGAGGAGCCTTCATACCAAAACCTCTATCGTTTCGTTCTTGATTATGCCGATGGCATCATCGTGAATGCGCCAGATGCCGACCAAGAGATTATCGAGTACGCCCGCAGCTGCGGTAAGAAGGTGCTCGACTATCAGGATGGCGATGAGAAGGAGGTTTTCGATAACTATAAGAGATTCTATGATGAATTGTAGAGCAATGCTCCTCGCTGTGGTGCTCCTTGTATGCACGCTTGTGAGCGTGGGCTGTACCACGGAGGTGGATTATACTATGGGCTCGGAGTTCGTGCCTACGAACCAGAATATGGAGCTTAGGCGTCGTGTCTACGAGTTGGGCAAGATGGTTGAGGGCGAGACGGTTACGGAGTGCTCGCTAACCTCAACACGCCTTTACCATACTGACTCGGTGAAGTCGTCAAATATCGAGTACGGCTACTTCGGTAGGGAGGCGAGCGATATCTACGGTGAGCGTAGCTCGGGCTTTATGTCGCAGATGGTCTTTAGCCTCTCGTTGCCTGAGGAGCGAGGCTGGGGCTATCGTCCTATTTTCGACTCTATGATTCTGTCACTCAATGTGATGGACTTCCACGGTGATACCACTAAGCAGTACGACTTCGAGATTTACGAGATTGTATCGAACGACTATCTCAGTGAGTCGAAGGACTCGGTGTTCTATCTCAATTTCGACCCTAAGCCATACATTGCCGACAAGCCAATCTTTAGGTTCAAGTACCCTAATCAGGCCGAGGGCATCTATGTGGGCGATGGCAGCGAGGTGGTTAACTACGACATCCGCCTCGAGGAGACCGACTATACGGCCGAGTATGTGTCACGCCTGATGCTCTGCACCGACCTCGATGCAAATGATGGCTTTGCGCTTGATGTGGATAGTATCTATGTCGATGGTCAGGAGCAGAAGTTCTTGGATAGGGTGAAGGGTATCTATATCGTCCCAACGGAGGATATGGAGGGTGCGATGTTTGCCACCAACCTCGAGAATACCGCGCTGGTGCTCTACTCGCGTGGTAGGTACGAGGAGGACCCAACAATCATCCGCGATACTACCTATATGGTATATAACCTCTACCTCGACCCAGATACCTATGAGCTCCCTGTGGGTAATGTATCGATTAACACCGTCGAGCACGACTATGCGGGCTCACGCGTGGCGGCTACCGAGGAGCTCACGACCTGCTATGTCGATGGTATGGGCGGTGTGGTTACGGAGGTGATGTTTACCGATGAGTTTATCGAGTCGCTGGCAGAAATCGTAACCTCGGCAGGCGAGGATGCTGTGGTGTCGGTAAATCAGGCTATGCTCTCGATATATGTCGAGGGTTCGAACTACGACTACTCGCTCCTCGACCCAGCAATGATTACGCCTATCCTCGATAACGCAATGATGCGTATGGGTCTCTACACCAACTACGATAGGCTCAATGCTATTGTGGACTACCCATACCTTTCGGAGAGCTCACTCGGCTCGATTGAGTACGATGGCTACCTCCACCGCTCGCTGGCGTGCTACAAGATGGATATCGCCAACTATGTGCAGTCGCTGATGAGTGTTGCGGCCGATAACATTGGAGAGGATGGCAAGGTGATGCTCGAGAAGTTTAGAGCCGACTACGAGGGTGAAGGTGAATCGCTGGTGGAGTATCGTCGCTTCTATGCGGCGCCGGCAGCCTATTCGCTCTTCGACTTCGAGCGCCAGGCGATATATGGTATGGAGAAGCAGGTGGCGGGTGTTCGTGCTACGGCCCCTATTAAGTTGGAGCTGACATATACCATTGTAAATTAGAGCGATACGAGCAAATATAGAGATATGCAGGCCTAAGTTTTCGAGGACTTAGGTTTTGCTATATGTATAAAGAAAGATTTTGTGATGCAGGAAAATTTAGTTATTGTAGAGTCTCCAGCCAAGGCCAAGACCATCGAGAAGTTCTTGGGTAAGGAGTATATGGTCAAGTCGAGTTTTGGCCATATCCGCGACTTGGCGAAAAAGGGACTCGGAGTAAATCTTGATAATGAATTTGAGCCAATATACGAGATTCCAGATGATAAGCGTAAGGTTGTTGACGAGCTATCGCGCTTAGCGCGTGCGGCAAAGACCGTATGGTTGGCATCCGATGAGGATCGCGAGGGAGAGGCCATCGCGTGGCACCTTGCTAAGGTGCTCGACTTGCCTATCGATCGCACCAAGCGTATTGTGTTTCACGAGATTACGCAGCGCGCTATCCTCAGCGCTATCGAGACCCCTCGCACCATCGACCTCAACCTTGTAAATGCCCAGCAGGCACGCCGTGTGCTTGACCGCTTGGTGGGCTTTGAGCTCTCGCCCGTACTCTGGAAGAAGGTGCGCCCAGCCCTATCGGCAGGTCGTGTGCAGAGCGTGGCAGTGCGTCTTATAGTGGAGCGTGAGAGGGAGATTATTGGCTTTAACTCTACGCCTATGTTCCGCGTTGCGGGTCAGTTCTATGCCGCTGCCGACAGCTCGCAGATGCTCTTTAAGGCTACGCTATCTAAGGCCTTCGCCACCCTCGAGGAGGCGGAGCAGTTCCTCAAGGAGTGCATCGGCGAGAAGTTTACGGTCAGCAAGGCCGAGGAGAAGCCTGTGCAGAGGTTTGCGGCACCGCCGTTTACCACCTCAACCTTGCAGCAGGAGGCGGGTCGTAAGCTCGGTATGAGCGTGTCGCAGATTATGTCCGTGGCGCAGCGCCTCTACGAGCAGGGTCTTATCACCTATATGCGTACCGACTCGGTTAACCTCTCGCAGATGGCTATCACGCAGTGTAAGAACGAGATTACGCGCCTCTATGGTGCGAAGTACTCATATCCGCACAACTTCAAGACTAAGACTAAGGGTGCGCAGGAGGCTCACGAGGCTATCCGTCCTTCGTACATCGAGCGTCACGAGATTGAGGGCACAGCGGCGGAGAAGCGCCTCTACGACCTTATCTGGAAGCGTACCGTGGCATCGCAGATGGTACCTGCGGAGCTCGACCGCACGACTATCGTCATCGATATGGAGCGCCGTAGCGAGCAGTTCGTGGCTCAGGGTGAGGTGGTGCGCTTCGACGGCTTTATGCGCCTCTACTCGGAGTCTGTGGATGAGGATACGCAGTCGGAGAGCGAGGAGGCAATGTTGCCAAAGATGGAGGTTGGCGATGGCGTGCTATATAAGAGCATCACAGCGTCGGAGCGTTATAGCGTTGCCCCTGCGCGCTACAATGAGGCGGCACTCGTAAAGCGTCTCGAGGAGCTTGGCATCGGCCGCCCATCAACATATGCACCTACCATTACCACGATTATAAACCGAGGCTATGTCGTTAAGCAGAATCGCGATGGCCAGAAGCGCCAGACGCAGCAGATTACGCTCGTGGGCGACAAACTCTCGCAGAAGATAGTGACAGAGAGCTACGGCAAGGAGAAGAATCGCCTTGCTCCTACCGATATCGGTATGCTCGTCAACGACTACCTTGAGAGCCAGTTCTCGTCGATTATGGACTACCACTTTACGGCAAATGTCGAGAAGGAGTTTGACCGCGTAGCCGAGGGCGAGATTACCTGGACCGATATGATTCGTGACTTCTACTCGCCATTCCACACCCTCGTTGAGAACGCTGTGGGCACGCAGAGCGACCGCAGTGTGCAGTCGGCGCGTGTGCTGGGTGTAGACCCTAAGACGGGACATACGGTTAAGGCGCGCATCGGCCGCTACGGCCCTATGGTCGAGCTTGAGGCTGAGGATGGTGAGAAGGCTCACTTCGCATCGCTGAAGAAGGGCCAGCTCATCGAGTCGATAACCTTGGAGGAGGCGTTGGAACTCTTCGCCCTGCCTCGTAACCTTGGTGACTTGAACGGCGAGCCATTGATGGTCGGTGTGGGTAAGTTTGGTCCATATGTGCGTCACGGTAAGACCTTTGCGTCGTTGCAGAAGAGCGACGACCCTTATACCATCACGCGTGAGCGTGCCGAGGCCCTGTTGCAGGAGAGTGCTGAGAAGCAGCGCGCAGCGTCGGAGCCTCTGCGTACCTTTGCCGAGGATGCTGCTATGATGGTCAAGAGTGGACAGTATGGTCCATATATCGCCTACAACGGCAAGAACTATCGTCTACCTAAGGGTACAAAGGTGGAGAACTTGACCTATGTAGACTGCCAGCGCATCGTGGCTAAGAGCAAGAAGTAAACAACACAATTTATACCTTAAAACTATTTTATTATGAAGAAAATCTTTGGTTTGGCACTCGGCCTTATGTTGGCCACAGGTGCGATGGCACAGGATCTCGAGTTCTCGGTAGTGAAGGAGAATGCCATCACAAGTATTAAGAATCAGAACCAGGCAGGTACCTGCTGGTGCTACTCATCATTGGCTTTCATCGAGTCAGAGCTTTTGCGTATGAACAAGGGCGAGTACGACTTTGCCGAGATGTTCATCGTTCACAACACCTACCTCGATCGCGCTGAGAAGGCTGTTCGCACTCACGGTGATGTATCGTTTGCTCAGGGTGGCTCGTTCTACGATGTACTCTACGGTATGGAGAAGTTCGGTCTCGTGCCAGAGGCTGAGATGCGTCCAGGTGTTATGTACGGTATGGAGCTCAGCAACCACAACGAGCTTTCGGCTGTTAGCGACGCTGTTGTAGCAGCTATTGCTGAGGGTCGTCACCGCAGCTTGCAGGTAGGTCCTGATGGCCAGCCATTGTGGAAGAAGGCTATCGAGGCTATCCACGATGTATATCTTGGCGTTCGTCCTGAGAAGTTCACTTACAACGGCAAGGAGTACACTCCTAAGTCATTCTACGAGTCTTTGGGCTTGGATGCTAAGGATTATGTATCTCTCACATCATACACTCACCACCCATTCTACGAGTCATTCGCTATCGAGATTCCTGACAACTGGCGTTGGGCTGAGTCTTACAACCTCCCTATCGACGAGCTTATGCAGGTATTCGACAACGCTATTATGGAGGGCTACACCGTAGCTTGGGGTAGCGATGTAAGCGAGAAGGGCTTTTCTCGTCAGGGTATCGCAACTATGCCAGACGAGGCTAAGGGTGCTGATCTCCAGGGCTCGGATATGGCTAAGTGGCTTAACTTGACCGAGGATGAGAAGAAGTCTACTCCTAAGCCAGCTGCCATTGAGAAGTGGTGCACTCAGGAGGAGCGTCAGATTGCTTACGATAACTGGGAGACTACCGACGACCACGGTATGCTTATCTACGGTATCGCTAAGGATCAGAACGGCGTTGAGTACTATATGGTTAAAAACTCTTGGGGCGAGGCTGGTACCTACAAGGGTCACTGGTATGCTTCTAAGGCGTTCGTTCGCTACAAGACTATGAACATCATCGTTCACAAGGATGCACTTCCAAAGAACATCCGTAAGAAGCTCGGTTTGTAATTCATGTTATAGACCTTGCTAACGATTGGGCTGCCCGACACTGTTACGGGCGGCCCTTTTTTTGTGCTCTTGGTCGCCATAATGTGGATTTGGGTGCTGTGTCGAGTGGTTAAATTTGGCGAAATAATAAAAATTTCATAACTTTGTAGGACACGCCCCGCTCATCGGGGCATATACCCAAAACCGTAAACTTTTAACATTACCCCAATATGAGAAGAGTAACTACTATCTTGGCTTGCGCACTTCTGGCAGTGGGTTGCGGAGGTGCTAATACGAAGAGTGCTGCCGATAGCGCAGCAGAGGACGAGGTGAAGAGCGCCGAAAGCGAGATTCGTGCCCTCGAGGAGCAGTTGTTGGAGAGCGCCGATGTAGATGTTGAGGCGCTGAGCATCGAGGATAGGGTGGAGTACTACCTCACGCGTTATAGTCACGAGGCTACGCTCAACGATAGTGTAAGAGCCGAGGCTACAAAGCAGGAGATGGTACAGTGGCTAAACTCGCTCACCGACGCTGAGAAACGCTTGGCTGACGATGCCTCGGATGCGTGGTATAGTCGTAATGCTGGCCGCATTTAGGGTAAGGCGACCACATAAAAAATATGGGCTGTCCCTCGGGGCAGCCCTAACTATTTTCTTGCGGCGAAAAATTGCTAACGCGAGAAGTGGATATTGTGCTCCTTGCGGCGGAGCTTGCGAATCTGCACTACGAGCAGCACCGTAGCCACCAGCACCGATGCCGCATCGGCAATAGGCATCGCCATCCAAGCTCCTATCGCGCCATAGCGTGGTGCAAGTGTGAGGAGCAACGGCAATAGGAAGAGCAGCTGGCGTGTGGTAGAGAGGAACATTGCCATAGGTGCTCGTCCGATATATTGGAAGAAACCGCCCGCAACAATCTGGAAACCAACGAGCGGGAATACGAGCATCGCAATACCCAAGCCCTGAGCCACAACATCCACCATAGCGCTATCTGCTGCACCATTTGCCGTGTCGACAAAGGCGGCAGCCACCTGATGTGGGAAGAAGACGCCCACAAGGAAGGCGAAGGTGGTGACGCACGACGCGCAGATGGCGGCATACTTGAGCACCTTGATAACGCGGTCGTACTGCTTAGCGCCGTAGTTGTAGCCGACAATAGGCTGCATACCCTGATTAAAGCCGTTGGCCACCATAATAAACAGGAGTATCACGCGGTTCATAATACCATATGCACCGACATAAATATCGCCCACATTGCCGTCGAAGGACGCTGCTGAGATGATATCGTACTCACCCGTACCGCCATAGCGCAGCAGTGCTGTATTCATAAAGCGCGTAACCAGCGACGCACACACATTGAGCAGGAAGGGCGCCATACCGATGGAGATGATAGCACCCACGATGTTACGCTTGAACCTCAGGCTGCGGCGACGGAAGCGCAGAAAACTGTTCTTGTTGGTATAGTGGTGAATCTGCACCAGCAGCGCGATGCTCTGAGCGATGACCGTAGCATATGCCGAGCCCTCGATACTCCAGCCAAAGCCGAAGATGAAGAGTGGGTTGAGGATGGTACATAGCGCCATCGAGAGCAGCATAATGTACATCGCCTTGCGTGGATATCCCGAAGCACGAAGCTGCTCGTTGAGGCCTAAGTATAGGTGTGTGATGATGTTACCGAACATAATGATGCGCATAAACCTACGCGCATAGTCCAAGGTCTCGGCACTTGCCTCGCCACCAGAGAAGAATACCAATATCGGGTCGAGGAAGAAGAGGAAGATGAGCATAATCGAGATGCCGAGCGTGATGTTGAGCAGCACCGCGTTGCAGAGAATATCCTCTGCCGCTCGCTTGTTACCCTCACCGAGGCGTATTGAGATGCGTGCGGCAGCACCCACACCCACCATAGCGCCAAAGGCCGAGGCGATGTTCATAATCGGCAGCGTGACGGCCATACCCGAGATAGCAGCGCCGCCAACACCGTGGCCGATGAAGATGCTATCGATGATGTGGTATAGCGACGACGATGCCATCGCAATGATTGCGGGTATGGCGTATCG
>JAGBTP010000001.1 GCA_017631255.1 Alistipes sp. | reverse complement strand
AGATGATTCGCTCGGTAATGGGTGGTGAGCCATTCCGCTTCCCTGCTGGTACTTATGTATCAAACGAGAAGTACAACCACATCATGATGGCTATGGACACTGTTCTCGACCAGAACGGTTGCTCATACAAGATGCCTGTGGGTACTGAGGAGGAGCTTGCAAAGCTCGACGCTTCTTACGCACACCTCTGCAAGATGCGTGACGAGTTGGTAACTTTGGGTATCGTTCCTGCTATCGAGGAGTGGTCAAAGATTAACCCTAACTTGTAATCGTATCACTTGTTGAATCTACGAGCAGGAGTGCACAAGCCTCCTGCTCTTTATTTACTTAAGGAATATGAAGATTGCAGTTCCAACACGCGACGGACATATCGACGACCACTTTGGTCACTGCGCCTACTACACCATCTTCGACATCGAGGATGGCAACATTGTAGCCACCTCACGCCTCGACTCACCCGAAGGTTGCGGCTGTAAGTCGGGCATCGCAGCAGATATGGAGGCTATGGGCATCAGTGTGATGCTGGCAGGCAATATGGGCGAGGGTGCCAAAAACAAACTCGAGAACCATAACATCAAGGTAATCAGAGGTTGTAGGGGCGACATCGAGATGGTTGTTCGTGCCTATTTGATTGGCCTTATCAAGGACTCAGGCGAGGGTTGTAGCCACCACGAGTGCCATAGCCATTAGAATATATTTCACATATTTTCTAAAAAATGTGCTAAAAAGTTTGCATTTACGAAAATTAGTCGTATATTTGCACACCATTTCAGAGAAATCTGATGCCCAGATGGCGGAATCGGTAGACGCGCTGGTCTCAAACACCAGTAGGTTCACCCCTGTGCCGGTTCGACCCCGGCTCTGGGTACTGAAAGAGAAGAGCGAGAGTTCTTCTCTTTTTTTTGTATCATACCTTTGTCGCTATGAGTACACAGATAGAGCAACATATCAAGGAGCAAGTGGCAGCACTACCCCACTTGCCTGGCGTGTATCAGTTCGTTAATCGCAGTGGCGTTGTCATCTATGTTGGTAAGGCCAAAGATCTCAAGAAGCGCGTGTCGTCGTATTTCATCGAGAGTGATAGGCACTCGGCAAAGGTTATAGTCCTCGTAAAACAGGTCGTCGACATTCGTCACATCGTCGTTGACAGCGAGCAGGATGCCCTGCTGCTTGAGAACTCACTTATTAAGACTCTACAACCGCGTTACAACATCCTCCTCAAGGATGACAAGACTTATCCCTGGATTGTGATTCCCAAGGAGCCATTTCCGCGTGTGCTATCTACACGACAACTCGTGCGTGACGGCTCGCGCTACTTCGGCCCTTATGGTTCGATATCGACACAGCGCTCGTTGCTCGAGTTCATACGCGATGTGGTGCCACTGCGTACCTGCAAGCTCAAGCTCACTGCCGCCTCAATCAAGGCGGGCAAGCACAGTGTCTGCCTACAATACCACCTGGGTAACTGCAAGGCCCCCTGCGTTGGCTACGAGAGCGAGGAGGAGTATGCCAAGTCGATAGGCCTCGTGGAGTCGATACTCAAGGGCGACCTTCGTCCTGTGAGGGAGTGGCTCGAGGCGGAGATGATGCGCGCAGCTGAGGAGCTACGCTTCGAGGTGGCGGAGCAGTATAAGCTTAAGCTACGCTCGCTATCAGACTACCAGTCACGCTCTGTTATCGTGAGTTCAAAGATTGTCGACTGCGATGTATTCTCGCTCCTCAGGGATGACGATGTGGCATACTGCAACTACCTCAGCATACGCCACGGCTCTATCGTAGCGGTGCAGACCATTCGAATGACATTGGGTATAGACTCCTCGGATGAGGAACTGCTCTCACGCGCCATAGAGCACATCGTCGAGAGTATGGGCATCACCCTCGCACGCGAGGTAATAGTTCCCGTAATACCATCGGCTGCCATACTATTTAATAATGTCGTATTCTCGATACCCAAGCGAGGCGAGAAGGCCGACCTTGCGGAGTTCTCATTGCGCAGCGCACGCATCTACCGCGCTGAGATACTCAAGAATATGGAGATTAAGAACCCTGAAAGGCACACCGAGCGACTTATGGAGGCTATGCGTCGTGAGCTGCACCTCGAGCGCCAGCCTCGCCACATAGAGTGCTTCGACAACTCGAACCTTCAGGGTACCAACCCCGTTGCTGCATGCGTCGTATTCCGCAATGGCAAGCCATCGACTAAGGAGTATCGCCACTTCAATATCAAGAGCGTTGAGGGACCTGATGACTTCGCCTCGATGCGCGAGATTATATCACGCCGATACTCTCGCCTCATTGCCGAGGGCGAGGTGCTGCCCGACCTCATCGTGGTAGATGGTGGCAAGGGACAGCTATCGAGTGCCTATGCCGTTCTCAAGGAGTTGGGGATTGCCGACCGCGTGCCAATCGTGGGCCTTGCTAAGCGATTGGAGGAGGTCTACTATCCCAACGATCCTGAGCCATACTACCTTAGCCGTATTGGCGAGCCGCTGAAGGTCATATGCCACATCCGAGATGAGGCGCACCGCTTCGGCATCACCTTCCACCGTCATAAGTGCGATAAGGCCATTATTGACAGCGAGCTTAAACACATCCCTGGCATTGGCGACAAGAGTCTCACGCAGCTACTTAAGCACTTTAAGAGCGTAAACGCCGTACGCAAGGCATCGCTCGAGGAGCTTACAGAGGTGGTGGGCAACAGCCGTGCAAAGGCCATCATCTACTACTTTGGCGACGATAAGGCGTAACACCATAGCGCATTTGGTAACTCGCAACGCAGAGCGAGCTGAAATAGTATGACATTTCACCCCCGATTTTAGTCGTTTCATCGCATCGACTCACAGCAGACAACCACACATATGCACGAGTTAAAGTGCTGTGCGGCACGCATTTTGCCACTATGAAATTAGAATTTTTCAGTTGGCAGAATGGAAATTACTTAGCAGCGGGATTTTGTAGTTTCGAAATTTATTTATATCTTGCAATCGAAATAATATATTAAATAAACACTAAAAACGCACTGCCTATCGATAAAATTCTACTCTTGAACAACTAAAATAGAAGAGTATGAACGCAAATGTATTGAGCGACCGAGTGTTGCTTAACAACTACCTTTTGGGAGATAGGAGTGCTATATCTGAACTTATCGAGCGCCACTCAAAGCGCGTACGCAGCTACATCGGAATGATGGTCAAGGACGACGATGTTGCTGATGATATTTTCCAAGATACATTTATCAAGGCCGTAAAGGTCATCGACGAGGGTCGCTATACCGACACCGGCAAGTTTTTGTCGTGGGTGCTACGCATTGCACACAACCGCGTGCTCGACTACTTCCGTCGTGAGAAGGCAAGTAAGCAGATTAACGAGTCGGAGGCGGGATACGATGTTATAGGCACGCTGCGCTTCTCGGAGCCTACGACCGAGGATGAGATTGTACATAGCGAGATGGAACAGACCATTCGTTCGCTTGTCGACCTGCTTCCTGAGGAGCAGCAGGAGGTGGTACGCCTACGCTACTACTCGAAGCTATCGTTTCAGGAGATTGCCGAGCAGACCGAAGTAAGCATCAACACAGCGCTTGGTCGTATGCGCTATGCACTGATAAACCTGCGTAGGCTCATAAAAGAGAGAAATATTGTATTAAATTAGCTCGTCGGGGCAATATATCACCACTTGTGGGCGTTATAGGGTTAAAATCATCTAAACCATATGCTTATGAGTGAACTTGACCCTCAAACATTAAAGCTCTTTAGCGAGGAGCATCTGTTGTTGAACGATGTAGTGCAGGAGGATGCCGAACTACTCTTCTTAGACACCTACCTGACAGATATCTTCAAGTGTAAAAAATGCCAGTAGTCAGCTACTGGCATTACTTTTTTTTTCGGGCGCTCTACATCACTTAATTTGAATCTTCTCGATGGGCTGTTGCTGCGTGGTATCAAGGGGCTGCGACTGATACTTAACGCTTGCAAAGTTGATATCTTTGAGGTCGATGCAACGAATGTTATTGTTATACGCCGTCTTATAGTAGACACACCTATTCTTTAGGTCGATAGCCGATGTCCACTGCGTAGCACTTG
This sequence comes from Alistipes sp., assembly GCA_017631255.1. Classification (GTDB taxonomy): domain Bacteria; phylum Bacteroidota; class Bacteroidia; order Bacteroidales; family Rikenellaceae; genus Alistipes. The sequence continues at coordinate 6,734 of JAGBTP010000001.1, read as the reverse complement.
GCAACGACTTCTCGTCGGGGTTCTCCATCGCAATAGGCACATCGAAGTTATTAAGTAGGTGGAAGCACTCGAGTGCCGTATCGAAGCCCGTAGCGCGCTGCGGTGCAGTATTGCGGAAGAAGGCGGCACGGATGAAACGCGATGGAGGCGTGAAGTCGCCAGGCAGACCAAGCATTGCCGAGCTACTGCCAATGGGTTGCACATTCTGGCTACCGAGCATATAGCTACTCGCACTACCTGGGCGCAGGTTGACATAGTTGCTCAGATTTGCCAAGTGCCACTTGAAACCTGGGGCATTGGTAATCACACCTACGGTGTTGTCGTAGAAGCGAATGTTGCCACCCACAATCTCCATAACCACCTGCCTACCCGACGCCTCACCTATGCGCCAATGCACCACGGCACCCTTATCAAGGCCCACGATGTCGACCTTATTAATCGCACTCTTGACATCGTCAATCGTTGCACACTGCGAGAGCATCCACTGCACCACCTGCATATCGGCAAGCGTCGTAGCGTTGTCCGTAGCGCTATAAGCCCCATAACTACCATAGTCGGGGAAGAAGAAGAGACCCGCCGATAGTCCCATCTCGTTGATGCCCTCGGCGATAAACTCCTTTTGCACCACAGCAAGTCCCACCACGCCATATCGAGCCTCGAAGCTAATACCGTTGAGACCCGTAGGTGTGTAGGATTGTAGCTTCTCACCGCGTGGAATGATTACATACTCGCTCGCCAGCGCACCCTTTGCCCACTCAATCGTGCGAGCTTGAACATAGCTGCCATCGGCAGCGGTGAGCGAGATGCCCGTACAGGCGATAGATGTATAGGCGCCCGACACAATAGCGGTGGCACCTAATAGTAGACCCTTAGTAAACTTTTTCATAGCATCATTAGTTTAATTCAACACCCACCAACGATGCACAAACCACGCCACAAGGCATAAAAAAAGGCTGCCCGACGCGAATCGGGCAGCCTCCATTAAGTTGCGAGTTATGCTTACTCAGCGATCTCAGGACGCATAACAACCAAAGTGCGGTTGCCATCCTCGAGCATCTTAGCAGCAAGGGCCTTGATGTCATCGAGAGTTACGCTCTCAAGGATTGAGAGGTACTCCTCCTTGGCATTGTAACCCTCCTCGTACCAACGGTCGATAGCTGACATCCAGCCGCTATTGTTCTCGAAAACATTAGCGTGGTTCTTATGCAAGAACTCCTTAGCCTTAGCGATGTCGTCTGCCAAAGGACCCTCAGCAGCGATTTTAGCAATCTCAGCGTCGCAGATATCGATAAGCTCGTCAGCGATAGCGTCGTTAGTATCGAACGCGATCATCATCTCGTAAGCATTGATAGGATACTTCTCAGTAGCACCGTGCACGCTTACACCATAGGTACCACCCTTCTCCTCACGGATAGAAACCATGTAGCGTGAATCGAGAGCACGGCTCAAGAGATCCATCGCAAGGCGGTTCTTAGCGTTATCCTCGATCTCGCCAGAGAATGTGAGATATACAGATACCTTAGGCTGCTGCATAGCAACGCGGAACTCGTTAGTTACGCCACCTGTTGCCATACGAACGCCATCATCAACAACTGCGTACTCAACCTTCTTAGATGTTGGGAGTGAACCGATGTACTTCTCAACGAGTGGCTTCAAAGTATTAAGGTCAACATTACCAACGATAACGAAGCGGAAGTCGTCGGCATAGCCGAAGAGCTTAGAGTGAACTGCTGCCAAAGCCTCGATGTTGATAGCCTCGATCTGAGCAGCGCTTGTCATCTGACGGCGTGGGTTGTTGCTGTAAAGAGTGTTCATAAGCTCACGACGAGCGATGTAGCTTGGGTCAACCTCCATATTCTTGAAGTAAGGAACATACATCTTCTTCATATTATCGAGGTCAGTCTGGTCGAAGCGTGGAGCTGTGAAGTTGAGGTACATCAACTGGAGGATAGTCTCGATATCCTTTGGTGAACCGTAACCATTAACAGCGTGCTCGTATGAGTCAACGCCAAGGCTTGCACCTGCGCTCTTACCAGCGAGCATCTTATTGAGCTCGGTGTTAGAGAACTTGCTGATACCTGACTGGCCCATTACCATACCAAGGAAAGCACCCTGATAGTACTCCTCGTCAGTAAGCATTGAGCAACCACCCTTAGATGAAGCATTGATAGATACCTCGTCAGCCTTCAAAGTAGAAGGACGAACCACAACCTTGATACCGTTCTTCAAAGTCCACTCAGTGTAGCCGAGTGACTCGTTGGTAGCAGTAGCTGCAACCTTTGAACCCTTAAGCTTAACATTTGAAGCGATAAGTGGCTCGATAACAGTGTTGTCAACATAAGGCTCAATCTCAGAAGCCTCTACCTCAGCCTTGATAGCCAAAAGATCCTCGTTAGTAGGGATATAGAGGCCCTCCTTCTTAGGTGAGCGTGCAAGGATTACAAGGTTCTCGTTAGGCTTAGCAATCTGTGCATATGCCTGGTTAACCTGATCAACTGTTAGGCTATTGATAAGCATCTGATCGAGCTGCCACTCGGTCTCAGCATCCATCATAGAGGTACCCTTTGCATAGTGATCGAGGTAATCCTGTGCGTACTGGTCGTTGCGTATATCGTTGCGGTTGGTGTACTGACGCTCAGCCCAACGCAAAATCTCCTGCTTAGCACGCTCAAACTCACCAGCGGTGAAACCGTAGCGACGCATACGCTCCATCTCAGTATAGATAGCACGGAAAGCATCGTCGATGCGACCCTCGTGTGCAGTAGCAGAGAACATAGTAGCATCCAAAGTTGGGCAGATACCGATACCGCCCTCGCTCATACCACCTCCGAGGAATGGAGCATCAGCAGCCTGTGTAATCTCCTCGAAACGAGCGTCCATCATAGTAACAACGAATGTCTCGATAAGGTCAAATGATGCGCCGATAAGAGTGTTGTTCAACTCCTTAGGAAGAGCCTCACGACGAGCAAACATCATAACAGTTGACTGGGTGAGCTCAGGGTCAGAGAATACTGAAACGATAGGCTCCTCAGTAGCTGGAACATAAACAAGCTCCTTCTGTGCTGCATCAGCTGGTGAAGCTGGGATGTCAGCCATCAAGGTCTTAATCTTAGCCTCTACCTGGTCAACATCGATATCACCTACGATAACGATAGCCTGGTACTCAGGGCGGTACCACTTGTGGTAGAAGTTAACCAAAGCCTGCTGGTCGAATGACTTAAGGCCATCGAGGTAACCAATAAGGTTACGACGCTCGTAGATAGTGCCCTTGTATAGGTTACGAATCATATCGTTCTGAGCACGAAGCTGTGCGCCGTCACGAGTACGAAGCTCCTCCATAATAACACCACGCTCTGAGTCGATCTCCTCTGGACGCAACTCGATGAACTGTGACCAGTCGTGAAGGATAAGAAGTGCGAGGTCGATGTTGCTCTCGTTGGTAACAGGGCAGTCCTTAATCATATACTCAGTGCAATCCCACGATGTGAAAGCGTTGAGGTTGTAACCGAACTGAACACCGATAGTCTCCAACTTCTCGATCATCTCCTTACCTGGGAGGTTCTTCGAACCGTTGAATGCCATATGCTCGAGGAAGTGAGCAAGGCCCTGCTGGTCGTCATCCTCCTGAACAGCACCTACATCGTGGTAGATGTAGAAGCTCGCCTGGCCCTTAGGCAACTCGTTGTGGCGAATGTAATAAGTAAGACCGTTGTCCAACTTACCAACACGCACCGCAGGATCGAGAGGCAACTGCTGCATCATATCCTGAGCAAAGATGCTTGATACTCCAATAAAGAGCATAACAAGCAAAGAAAAAAGTTTTCTCATAGATTTGTTAGTTAATAAGTTATATAAAAATTATGTTGTCTTTTACACACTTTAACAAAGTTAGTCAAGCAAAGATACACTTTTTTGCTTGATTTCCTACTATTATGACTATATTTTTTGCTTATACTCAAATAATTATTTCCTATTTCGCACAACAAATCAACGCACAATGACGATTATTATTTTATAATTTCGTATATTTGGCATCGTAACGATGTATTTACTACAACCACAAAGTGCTTGATCAAAGGTATCAAGTGGTGGTAGTTTCCTTTCTTTTTCGTATATTTGCACAGAATATTTAACAATTATGGCAACAATTTCATCATACAACTACACCATCCTCCCTCAGGATGTTGATTTTACGCTACGCGCATCGGCTCCGTCGATTATCAACTATATGCTCAATGTTGCAGGCAAGGATGCCCACCTCAAGGGCTTCGGCGTCGCAGCATTGCAGGACCGTGCCTACACTTGGGTGCTATCGCGCCTTGCGGTGGAGATTAAACTCCAGCCCAAGCAGTATGACCAGATTACCTTGGAGACTTGGATCAACGACTTCAACCGCCTATCCTCGACGCGTAACTTCCGTATGATCAGTGGCGATAGCGTTGCAGCGGAGGGTATCTCGCAGTGGTGTATGCTCAATATGGAGACTCGTCAGGCGGTAGATATGACCGAGCTAAAGGATGTCTACGACCGTGCTATGGTCAATGAGCCATCGCCAATAGCGGCACCAGCACGCCTGCGTGATATCGAGCCACAGACAACCATCTCACGCCCTGTGGTGTATAGCGATATCGACTTCAACCGCCATGTGAATACACTTAGGTACATCGACCTTATGTTCGACAATGTGCCGCTCGAGCTTATCGAGAAGAACTCAGCAATGCGCATCGATATCAACTTCATCGCCGAGGCACGCTACGGTGAGGTACTCAGCATTGGCGTCTTCAACGATGGCTGCGTATGGCAGTTCGATATCTCGTCCGATAGTGGCAAGAGGTTGTGCCGTGCTAAGATTGAGTTTAAGTAACGACAATGGCAGAGCGTAGACTTAAAATAGCCATCATAGGTCCTGCGCACCCCTATCGTGGAGGTCTAGCATCGATAATGGAGAGTATGGCACGCGAGTTTCAGTCGCGAGGCCACGAGGTCGACATCCTCACCTTCACGCTCCAATATCCAAAGCTCCTCTTCCCCGGTAAGAGTCAGACCGTCGACACCCCAGCGCCACAAGACCTAAACATTCGCCTCAGGGTATCGACCATAAATCCGTTGTCGTGGATAAGCGTGGGACAGGAGCTACGCCGCAGCGCACCCGACATCGTACTAATGAAGTATTGGACTCCGTTTATGGCCCCTTGCTTCGGCACAATAGCTCGCCTTGCGCGCAGCAATGGCAAGACTAAGGTCATCTGCCAGATAGACAATGTTGAGCCGCACGAACACCATATTACCGACCGCATATTCAACCGCTACTTCATCGGTTCGATGGATGGGTTCATCTATATGTCGGAGCAGGTGCACAGCCAGTTACGCGAATACACTTCGTGTCCAGCACTCTTCTCGCCACACCCTATGTTCGAGAATTTTGGCGCGCGCTGCGACCGTGCTGAGGCCTGCGCGAAGTTAGGCCTTGACCCTGAACAGCGATACGCGATGTTCTTCGGACTTATACGCGACTACAAGGGCTTAGATACGCTCCTTGATGCGTGGTACGACTTTCGCCGTAAGGGTCATAAGCTGCTCGTTGCGGGTGAATTCTACGCCTCACGCGACAAGTATATCGAACATATCGAGAGGCTGGGACTTCAGGATGACATCATCCTGCACGACTTCTTCGTTCCCGACAGCGATGTGCGCTACTACTTCTCCGCTGCCGACTGCGTGGTGCTACCCTACAAGACGGCAACGCAGAGTGGTGTGACGCAGATATGCTACAACTTCTGCACTCCGGTGATTGTGACCAATGTCGGCGGCCTTGCCGAGATTGTTCCCGATGGTCGTGTGGGCTATGTATGCCACCCATCGAAGGAGGGTGTTCGCGACGCCCTTGAGCGCATATACGAGACGGGCAGATTAGAGCAGTTCTCCGAGGCTATGCAGGAGGAGCGCAAGCGATTCTCGTGGAGTGCAATGTGCGACAAGATTGAGGAGTTGTACGCATCACTTAAATAGTGACTCTCCTCGTCGAAAAACATCCAAACCACCAAAAACAGATAGGGGCACCCGCTGAGGATGCCCCTAACTTTATATATATGCAGCTTGTTACTCGATGCCTACACGGTCGAAGATAAACTCCACATTCTTGAGGTAGTACTCCAATGTGAAGCAAGCGTCGAGCTCCTCACGCGAAAGCACTGCCATAACCTCTGGACTCTGGGCCAAAAGCTCCTGGTAGTCAGCCTTCTCGCTCATAGCACGCATCGCAATAGGCTGAACGGTATCGTAAGCCTGCTCACGAGAGAAACCTCGCTCGATAAGGGCGTTCATAACGCGCTGAGCGAAGATAACCTTACGAGTGCGGTAGATGTTCTCCATCATCACATCCTTGAATACTACGAGGTTCTCCAAGATGCCACGGAAGCGGTTGAGCATATAGTCAAGAAGCATAGTTGCGTCTGGGAGGATGATACGCTCAGTAGCTGAATGCGAGATATCGCGCTCGTGCCACAAAGCAACATTCTCGTAGAACGCCGCCATATAGCCACGCATAACACGCGCGCAACCACACATATTCTCGCTCGAGATTGGGTTACGCTTGTGAGGCATAGCGCTTGAGCCCTTCTGACCCTTGCCGAACGACTCCTCTACCTCGTGTACCTCGGTACGCTGCAAGTTACGAATCTCCATAGCCATCTGCTCGATGCTCGATGCGATAACCGCGAGTGTAGCCATATAGT
>JAGBTP010000020.1 GCA_017631255.1 Alistipes sp. | reverse complement strand
TCGAAGGTGTCGAATGCTACCTCGTCATTTTTTTTTTGACCGAGACTCGCGATTTTCATCAGTCCCAGTTCCACAAGCAGTCGCTGGTTCGACGACTGTCGTATCTTGCCATCGGCATCGGTAAGCAGCGATATGGCGTTGAAGAGCAGCTGCGTGTCGCACCTTGAGGCCTGCTCCTTGTACCTCTCAATAAGCCTACCCGTGAACTCGACAAGCGTGATTGCAGGGCCCTGAGCCATAAGCAAATCGCGGAAGTGGGCGTTGAGGCCCGACACGAAGACCTGAGGCGAGAAGCCACGCGAGAGCACCTCGTCGAAGCGTAGCAGCGCGTCGATGTAGTTGCCCTGCAAGAGTAGCTCCGTAACCGAAAAGTAGGTGTCGTAGTCGAGGACATTGAGCGTCGAGGCCACATCCTTATAGTTGAGCGTAGTGCCGCAGAACGACACCGCCTTGTCGAACATAGAGAGCGCATCGCGCATACCACCGTCGGCCTTGTGTGCGATGAGGTTGAGTGCCTCGTCGTCGGCCGTAATGCCCTCCTGCGATGCCACATAGCGCAGATACTCAACACCATCCTCAACGCGTATGCGGTTGAAGTCGTAGATCTGGCAGCGCGAGAGGATTGTAGGTATAATCTTATGCTTCTCGGTGGTAGCCAGGATGAATATTGCGTGGTGCGGCGGCTCCTCGAGTGTCTTGAGGAAGGCGTTGAACGCTGCTGCGGTGAGCATATGTACCTCGTCGATGACGAATACCGAGTAGTGACCCTGCTGCGGGATGATGCGCACCTGCTCGATGAGGTTGCGGATATCATCTACCGAGTTGTTCGATGCAGCATCGAGCTCGTGAACATTGAGCGAGCGGCCCTCGTTGAACGAGCGACACGACTCGCACTCGTTGCAGGCCTCGCCACCGTTGGGGTTGAGGCAGTTGATGGCCTTGGCGAAGATACGCGCACAGGTGGTCTTACCTACACCTCGAGGACCACAGAAGAGGTAGGCGTGAGCCAGCTGATCGCGTTCGATGGCGTTCTTGAGGGTAGAGGTTATGTGTCGTTGTCCCACAACCGATGCGAAGGTTGCAGGGCGATATTTACGGGCTGATACAATAAAATTCTCCATAACTCGACAAAGGTAGTAAAATTTTCGATTCCCCACGCACGCACGAGCAATATTTTCGTGCGCGACTCGCTTTTTGTTGGGCTCGATGCTCTTTTTCGATAAATGTGTTACCTTTGCAAAAAATTGTGTTATGAGAAAAACGAGATTACTTCTATCTCTTTTGGCCTTGCTGTGCCTCGCTCCGAGGGTGTGGGGTCAGGGTGCGGCCGAGGAGGGCTTTAACCTCATCGTCGTGGGCGACCCGCAACCCCAAACCAAGGCGCAGCTGCGCAGCCTCGAGCAGGAGATTATACCACAAATCGGGGCGATTGTTGAGCAGTACCGTGCGCAGAGCGATCTGCCTACGGCGATACTCCTTACGGGCGATGTGGTGTGGGATACGACGAAGTTCCTGCCTCGCGTCAAGAGTGCCTTTGAGAGCCTCGGGGTGCCCGTATATGCTGTCATCGGCAACCACGACCACGCCCGCAAGCGCAATCGTCCCGAGGAGCGTGCAGAGCGTCCATATGTCGAGACATTCGGCGAGCGTAACCAGGCCTTCGTGATGGGAAAAACCATATTCATAACATTTGATAACATCATCTATAACCCCGACAAGACATACTACGAGGGTGTTGACGCAAGACAGCTTGTGTGGCTGAGCGAGAGGATGCGCCAGGTGCCCGAGGATATGCGTGTGGCGGTGTGTATGCACGCCCCAGCGACACGCCTCTGGAGGGGTGAGGTGAGGTCGTATGCCCTGCCTATTGTCGACATAGTGGGCGATAGAGAGCTGCACTTTATTACGGGTCACGCACATCGCCACTTTACGGCGACGCTATCGCCTACGCTCATAGAACATAGTGTGGCACAAGTGAGTGGTAATCTGTGGTTTGCACCGATATGTTCCGACGGCACGCCGCGTGGCGTATTCTGCATCGAGGAGCGTAATGGCCAGTGGCGCTGGCACCATCGTATGCTTGGCAAGGAGGCGGATGAGCGCCTCGTTGTGTGGCGTGAGGGCGAGGCCTATGGTTGCGAGGATTATGTGGTGGTTAAGGTTGTCGGCTGGGACGATAGGTGGCGCGTCGAGTGGTCGGAAAATGGCGTCGAGATGGGCGCAATGGAGCAGGTTGAGATGAAGGACCCCGACTATATGTACTATGTTGATAATGAGGCTAATTATCGCAAGTTATTTATGGATCGTCTCCGTCGTAGTGCCTCGAAGCGTAACCACTATTATAGGTTGCAGCGCACCTCGGAAAATAGCGAAATTACCATAACTGCCACCGACCGCTTCGGCCGCACCTACACGGTACAGTTGTAGCGCCGCAGGGTGGGCGTATGCTCTTCTGCGATCCTGAAAGTTTAGGCTTTTGGGGTCGCATTTTTTTTGTGTAATCGTGCGTCGTTAGGTGTGTGTAGGAGGTTGAGGTGGCGGGTGTAAAAAGGTGATAAAAAGACAGATAATAATTTGTTATTATCTGATAAATTGTTATCTTTGCACTAATGGGCCTTGCGGTAATTCTTCCGAAGGCGGATACTGAACTTAAATAATGGAGATGAAAGCTATCGTTTTTCGTGCAGACGACTCACTCGTATTGTATCGTGTGGAGGGGGAGGCTGTTGAAACTTATCTCTTTGATTTAGATACTGATACAGAGGTTGTTGCGCGCCACTTCGGCTTGATGGATGTCGATGAGTGGCGTGTCGAGAATCTTGTGTCGGTGCTTGCCGAGGGCGATGTCGTCGAGTCGAGGCTCAATCTCTATATCCGTACCAGCAATGGCGTTGAGTCGTATTCTAAGCAACAATATATTCTTCCGTTAATCGATACCACAGAGAGGATGGTAAGCGAAATTGCTTTGTCGTGCAACTATAAGCCGCTTTCAGCAAGGCAGTCGCAGCGTCTGAGGGGTGTTGTCGAGGATATATACCTCACGATGCGCCGCCTACCCGATATGGTGTCGTTCCCGATTTTCGCAACATACAACTATGTCGAGGCGTCGGATAGCGACGACGATAGGCTCAAGGTCACAACGATAAAGACCTCGGCCGAGGCTTGGCGTGAGGCGCAGCGTGCAGTGAGGGGTAGCCTCTGCCGCAGTGTGGATGTGGGTGCTAATGATGGTGTGGGTGCTAATGATGATGTGGGTGCTAATGAAGGTGATGGCGTGAGGTGGAATGTGAGGTTGGTGTTTAGTTATTGTGCAAAATTAATACTCGGAGTATGTTAGCGATAGGTCTTGATTATGGCAGTACCAATAGCCTTGTGGTGAGCTTCGTGCCTAATATGTCGGGCGGTGTACCGCGTACCCACTCGAAGTCGGAGGTGAGACTCAATAATGAGTATATTCGTTCGCCTAAGCGCCTGTTACATAATATAGATAGGGCTACGACGGAGGAGATTGAGGTCGTGCAGCACTGCATCAAGATGTGCGTTCGTGAGATGCTCAACCATCATCTGCAAGGTGCGGGCAGCGTGGGTAGCGCCTGGGCTTCTAATGCCTGCGATATGGCGACTGCCTCTGCCAATGTGGTGCATCTGGCTATTACCGTGCCTAATGCCTTCAAGGATAGAGAGTGTGTGGTGTTAAAAAAGGCTGTCGAGGAGGATGCAATCGAGATATTTGGTCGCATAGCAATGGGAAATGGCGGCGGTCATCAAGCTGCGCCAGAAGTGGTGATGTCGCTGATACCTGAGCCCGTGGCAGCGGCGCTATATTTTGCGTATGCGATGAATGGCATCGGGGCGTTGCAGCGGGTGCAGTATGTCGTGGTGTCGGATGTGGGTGGCGGTACGACCGACCTGGCCTTGGTGAAGGTGGTGGCAGCATATGGTCGCTTGGAGTTTGAGGTGGTGCATACTGAGCATATGTTCTCGCTCGGAGGCAACGATATTGACAATGCCATTGCGGACTATATGCTTGATAGGCGTCCTGAGCTGCGCAGCATCGATCGTGAGGTGCTTGTTAAGGCCTGCTGCGAGCTTAAGGTGGGCTTCTCGCGCTACGGCAGTCACGAGTACTCGGAGGTGACGGTGCTGGGCGCCGATGCCTCGTTTGTGGAGATTGATGGCGAAGAGGTGGTGCTCGAGATGAGCCGAGATGAGCTGCGCAATGTGTTGTCGCAAAGTGGTGGCTTCTTGTCGAAATATAGGGCTTTGGCCGAAGAGCTTAAGGCGAAACTTGGCGAAGTGTCGCATAGTAGCCTCTATCTGCTGCCCGTAGGTGGTACTTCGCGCCTATCGTTAGTGCGCGATGTGTTGCGCGATGTGTTTGCGCAGTATCGTGACTGCGAGGTGGAGCTAAATACCGAGAAGGCACAGGTGGGAAGCAACGACGGTGCCTGCTACGATAGTGTGGTGCGTGGTGCGGCGATATATGCGGCATACAAGGCAGGGGTATTGGAGCAGAGTGTCGTCATCAAGAATAGAACGATGCACCGCATATCGCTGTGCTATGGCGATAATCGTCTGCACGAATGTGTGATGCAGTGTAGTAGCGATGGCCACTATGATTGTAGGTGCAGGTGTGAGTCGACATACCTGAATCAAAGCCAGGGGTGGTTCAAGATTGGTGCCATAAGGTTGTATCAAGGAGGTGACGGTGGTTATATAGACGATGATTGTGAGCTACTTTGCGAGGTGATGATTGACGATAAGCTCTATCTGCACGGTCGAAACTTGGAGGGCGTGGAGGTAAATGTGCGTCTTGATGTGCGTGGTGGTCGCCTTTATAGCATCGAGGTTAGGGCTGCGGAGTGCTGCGCTGACGGCAGTGACTTCGTTAGGAGGATAGAGTGCGAAATTTAACGGTAAGCGATATATGAAAAAGGTTGTTTTATTGTTATGGCTGTCGATGCTGCTTTTGCCTATGGCGTTGCGTGCAGCAGAGGTTGCGGCAGAGGCCAAGGTGGTGACAAAAAATGTATCCGCTGAGGATGTAAAGTCGGAGCGTAAGCATATAATCCTGGCATTCGACGGAGCTACGAAATTCCGTAAGGAGAGTGAGGATGTCAAGGCCGAAGTTATCAATATGCTCTTTGGTGATGAGGGTCTGTTGCGTGAGGGAGATATGCTCTCGGTAGTGTGTGCTGCGGGAAATGCAGAGAGACCTTCCGACCCGCTTGTCAAGGTGCGTTTTGGCTGGGCAGAGATTAAGGGAGACAGCGTGAAGAAGAAGTTGGAGAGGGAGTGGAATAACTATGTTAAGTGCGATTGGATATCGTCGGATAAGGTCTACTCGCTGCTCTCGATAACAAAGCCATATATTGTCGATGCGCTGGGAAGGAGTAAAGTGAAGAGCGATGTGGATAGGACGCTGATGCTCTATGTGACGGATAATGTGTACAATGGCGCCAACAACTACTACGAGGAGTCGCTCTACTTTCTAAATGGATTGATAGCACAAGGAGGCGATTTCTACACCTCGCTTGATACATTGATGTCGGTATGTGCCAAGGTGTCGCAGGAGTACACGATTAGCTATGTGAAGGGTAAGCGTAAGCCGATGAGAAATCCGTGGTATGCCTATTTCGACCTCTTTGAGTTGGTGCACAACCATCAGTCGATTACGCTGCCTGCGGTGCTGAGTCATCGCCCGATTATCGAGGCAAAGCGTCAGGCGGGGGGTAACTATGCCTTTGACTTCGACATTAAGGCCTACAACGACCACTTCGATGTGCTTAGCGTTGAGGCATATGGCTGTGATAGAATTGGTGGGGCTGAGGAATCATCTTGTAATGGCGTGAGTGATAAACTGATATTCTCGCGTGGAGTGATCTCTTTGGGTGAGAGCGATGTTATCAGAGGCCAGTTCCATAGGTCAGAGCTATACGAGGCGCTGCGTCTGAGGAGTATGGTGCACATTAACGAGGATGCCTACGGCGCAACACGCTTTGAGCTCAACCACGAGGTGGAGATAGTGCTCGAGGCAGATGCTACCATCCTCTTTGGTAAGTTTGAGCTTCCGGATTGGATATGGTTCCCCTGGTGCGATGACCAATATGAGGTGGCTGGATGGGTCGATATCTTCTTGGTAGTGTTGGCTATCGTTTTATTTATAATATATGTGCTATGTCGTCGCAGCTATGTGCCAGCAAATGGCGATATATCGATGGGCTTCTACGATGTGAATAATAAAAATAAAGAGTAGAGATATGAGTAATAAGAGTGTGTTGGGTGCGAGTCAGAACTGTGTGCTGAGCGTCGACTTGCAGAACAAGGACCAGGCAGCGCAGGTGGTCAAGGATTGCCATATCAACCTGAAGAGGAGAAACTTCTTCATCGGCCTTATGCGCGCACCTAAGCCTGTGAAGTATAGGCTCGAGGTGGCGTACAACTTGGACGAGCGTCTGGTGGTGGCTAAGGGTGAATCGGTGTTACTACTGCGCTATCGTGAGTTTCAGGGTGCGGCAATAACATTGGATGTGGGCAAGGATGCCCATGTATTCGACTTTCAGCTATATTTTGATGCTGCGAAGATTGTCGACTGCACCGAAAAGGAGTGTATGGGTACGGATGAGTTTGCGATAAGCTATACGATTCGTGCTGTGAGGGTCGACACCAACGAGGTGGCGCAGACAATCAAGGGTGAGGCGACGATTAAGCTCCAAAAGCTCTCCTTTGCCGCCCCAAAGATAGAGTTTAAGCCCAACAAGGTGGGTGAAAACCTCGTTTACAACCTCCTCACAACGCAGCCCCTCGAGATCGGTCAGCTGAGGGTACGCAATGCTGCGGACCTGCTGCGTAGCCCTGCAAGCACGATACAGATGCGCGTGGTGGCAAGGCGTGTAGTGGGCAAGCGACAGCTTAGCGTCGACGAGCTAATGTGGTTTGGCAAGGATATCAAGCAGACACACCCTCGTGCCGTGGCTACGGATAACGCCCTCACGCCCCTTAGTGGCGATGCCTCGAACTTCAAGTTCGAGATGATGAGTCGTGACGAGGTGGTGCTCAGCTACATAGATGTAAACAAGGCGCAGAGCGACAGTGCGCATAACGACAACGAGGTGGTGGTGCCCGTAATGTGGGATATGAGCAAGGTCAAGAATCCGATAGGCGACGAGGAGCAGTACTGCATCTTCATCGAGGCGGTGGTGGCCAGCGAGCTCGATATGAACCGTAGCAGCAGGGTGACATACAACGATCTGTTCGCAACGCTCAAGCGTAACCGCAATGATATGAACCTCGAGGTGAGCTTCTGCGACGAGAACGAGAGGGTTGTGGAGAGTGGTAAGGTGCTGCCACGCGTGGTGCCCGATATTATCCCAGATATGACCACTACATATGAGTTCCGCCTGCGTAACTCGGCAGAGTATGCCGTTGAGGGCAAGGAGGGTGCGCGCATCTTCATTAAGGAACTCGCTATACCATTGAACTTCGGCAGTGTGGTTCAGCAGCAGAGTGGTGTGAGAGATAGCCTCATTACCTTCGTAGATGCCAACCGCAACAGCGTGGAGCTCGAGCGAGACTTCGCCCTCGGACTAAGGGAGAGTCGCAGCATACGCTTCGTGTACGACCACTCGTGCATCGGCTCGCTGATGTCGGGTGGCAAGACAGTATTCGAGACCGAACATAAGATAGCCCTCAGCTTCAAGTATTATCTCGACAAGGAGAATGAGTATAACAGCGCTGAGGAGATTGCCGAGGATAAGTTCGAGCAGTTCAGGGCGACGCTGCCCATACTGCTGCGCAAGGCGTCGAAGCCTGAGTGGTTGTGTATCGACCTCGGAACTTCGGCGATAGTGGCATCGTATGGTACATTCCTCAATGCCAATGGTCAGATTGCAGAGAATCTCATCCAGCTTGGTGCGCAGAAGCGCAAACTGATGAACGAGACACACGGGGCTGATAGGAATAAGACGAGGGATACTTCGGAGAGCGATGACCGCTTCATCAACTCGACGATGGTGGTGAACCAGACACATCGCTTCCAAAACGCCAATGTGCTTGCTCCGCTGGTTGCCGACTACAAGAAGCTGTGCTTGTGGCTCTCGCCAACGACGGGTATGGTTGACTTCTACGCCCGAATGTTGCCCAGCTTAAAGAGCATCGTGGGCCATAGAATATTCCCTAAGTCGCTGCTGCCATACGGTGTGCAGATGTCGGAGAATGACCCTATCAAGGTGGAGACGATATTTAAGAATACCTACGAGCAGCTCTTCAAGTTCTTCATCCCTGAAGGACCATCGAACGAGACGGATAATATCGTGATGACGGTGCCAAATACATATACGCCAGCCAACATCGCGATGTTGCGTAACATTATGAAAACGGCTATGCCGCAGTTGCGTAATGTGCGCTTTATCAGCGAGTCGGATGCGGTGGTGTTCTACTACCTTGCGCGTCGTGAGCGCATATTTAGGCAGACGCAGATGGCCACCACGGCGGAGGTTGACAAGAGTATCCTGGTCTACGATATGGGTGCCGGTACGCTCGATATCACATATGTGACGCGTAGCGAAGAGGATGGCAAAATCGACATCAACTTCAAGGGTAAGCTCGGTGTATCGCGTGCGGGTAACTACCTCGACTACCTCATCGCAGATATCGTTGTCGAGTTCTTCATCGCTGAGCTTCAGAAGAAGGTTGAGGCTGAGAGCGATGAGCGCAGGGCGAGGGAGGTGAGCAAGAACATCGACGACCTTAGGACAATCATCTCGCTCGATGGCAACCTCTATACGCAGGCGCATCGTAAGAGTGCGGGTGTGCTCAAGGCCTTTGTGCGCAATGTGGTTAAGCCACTGCTCAACAGCGCCGATGACACCAGCATCATCGACAACAGAGCGTCGCAGACGGTGCAAGATGTGATAGCGGACCCAGCGTTCAGGGATGAGAATATTCTGTCGCAGATCACCGTGGGTAGGATTAAGAGCCACGAGAAGATGACGGCCTACTTGCAGGAGATTTCGCAGGATGTATTTACCCACTTCAATAAACTCTTCTCAAGGGGTGATGAGGTGGTAAAGCCTTCGCTCTTGATATTCTCGGGTCGCTCGACATCGCTGCTGATGATTCGCCAGGCGGTGCGCAATGCGCTATCGGTGTTCGGATGTGCAGATAACTGCAAGTTCCTCGACCTTACGCACGAGCGTATCAGCGACGATATCCAGGCAATAGATGCCTCAGCAGAGATTGGTTCGCTTAAGACGGTAGTCGTCGACGGCGCTATGGCCTTCTGTAAGCTCTTTGGCGACGGTCGTGGTAGTATGCAGATTCACAACAGCAATGTCTATGCACAGTACGGCGCTATGTTCCTGATGAACAACGGTGCGTGGGAGTGGGTGCCTATGATTGACGCGTGGACAAGGGCCATAAATGAGGATAAGGCTGTGCTCTCGAACGATGGTACGACTATCTATGAGTACGACACACGCGTGCATCGCGCATCGCAGGTGGCTTCGATTGGTAATATGGCACTTAGGAACTTGGAGAAGAACTTCGACGATGTGGCATCGATGTATATCCTGCAGTCGTACAGCAGCAACACGCTACGCGATTGGGAGGAGGGTCGTCGTGACTTGATAACCATCATCGGCGCTGCCGACAACTTCGGAAATATCGGCCAGAGACCATACTATATGACCATAGACGGCCAGAGCCAGATATCGTTCCACATCGGTGCGGCGCAGAGAGATATGTACCCACGCGAGGATATCATATCGGAGTCGTTCAAGAAGAGTATGTGGCCAATAGTTGAGTGTAATAATTAGAAATAAAAGAGTCAATACTATGAGATATTACAATGTTTTACAGCGCTTTGTAGCTGTTCTTTCGCTCGTTATGGTGTCGTATGTAGCTGCGGCGCAGAGCGACGATGCGGTCTTTTTGTTGGTCGACAAGGGTGGCATCACCGTTGCCGAGGATTATGCCGATCAGGCGTTGTTATTTAAGGAGGACGGCGAGGTGCCTGAATACTACCTCTATACGGCAGCACCCACCACGAAGCTCAGATACGCCTCGGATGAGGTTAAAAATGAGGTAAACGAACTTGTCTATGTCAACAAGGAGGATGTCGATGTGGCGTGGTTCTATGGGCAAGGAGAGCGATTGATGCCGGAGGGTGAAGACCCTAATAGAACGATAATTAGGTTGCTTTCCGAGACATCAAATACTCGTGCCCTCCGCGTTGGCGATGGTTACGATAGGGCGATGTTTAGAATCGTCAATAAAAATAAGGCGGACAAGTTTAGGCTTACACTGTGCCGTGCGGAGAGCCATATGGCGGCGGTGGATGTTGCAGATACGACACTCGTGAACTTCGCTGGCGAGGTGGTGCGCGAGCAGGGGGATGGCATCGTGGCCTTTGCTACGAAGGATAAAGCAGCCCTCACGAAGCTAAGTGTTAGAATTCCTGCCTATACCTATGTTAAAACAGTTAAGGTGGGCCCTTCTGTGGCAAAGTCGTATGATTCGGTGGCCATCACCGAGGCTCAGTTTGGTACTGAGCGCTCGCTCGAGGTGGAGTTCGACGCGGCGGTAATCGATTCGCTATGTGCAGGTGCTGAGCTGGCGGTGACATATGTGAGCCTCGACGAGAAGGGTGTCAAGGAGAGCGAGCTATGCTATGCGGTTAGCTATACCGAGCCTGTAAAGCCAGCTTTTGAGCGCGTAGTGGAGTGGCTCAAGAGTATAAACTGGTGGGTCTATGTGATTATAGTTTTGGCGATTGTGCTTGTCGCTATGGCGGTTATAGTGTGTGCATTGTTTAATGCATATTGCTATGTCAAAAGCGAGCATCACAACACTAAGGATGATGACAAGGATGATGACAAGGGTGATGACAAGGGTGATGATGATAAGCCAGCTAAGGAGGATAAGACGGCGGAGCTCCAGGCTAAGCTTGCATCAGCGCAGCAGGCGTTGCAGGACAGGGAGGCTGAGCTCAAGGAGGCGCAGGATGCTCTAACGGCAAAAGATGAGACGCTCAATACTAAGGAGGCGGAGCTTACCGAGGCAAATAGGTCGTTGAACGAGGTCAAGGAGAGCTTAGAGGAGGCAAAGCGAACTATCGAGGAGAGCGATGCGGAGCTTGCGCGCGTGAACACCTCCCTCGAGACGGCGCAGGCAAAGCTCGAGAATATCGAGACAAAACACCAGACTGAGATAGGTCTGCTAAAGGAGTCGCACAAGGCTGTCATAGATACGCTTCAGATGGAGCACAAGGCAGCTATGGAGGCGACAACAAGGCACTACGAGACCACAATAGAGGAGATGAATGAGACGCATACTGCCGAGGTGGCGCGCATAAACGAGGAGCATCTGACACAGCTCGACGAGGCGGCAGAGAAGTATGCCCTGCTGGAGGCGGCAAAGTGTGAGGTCGTGCAGCAGTGGAAGAGTGACCGTGGTCAGGTTATCGAGTTCTTCGAGTCGCAGCTACACTTCATCGACAAGTATCTCGAGGTGATTGCAGAGAAGGCAGACCGCAGCTCGCCAATATATCAGCTTCTGCTCCAGCTATCTACTACGACTTATGGCTACAATACCTTCCGTGAGCGTGTAATCACAACGCTCAGAAGCGAGGAGCGTGGCGTGGCAGATATCGTGGAGGATGTGCGCAGCTTTGTGGCGGAGAATATGTCGGTTGAGATGTCGTGGATAAACAACGCAGCGCGTCTCTATGCCTATGCCTCGACGGCAGAGTTGAAGAGCATCTTTGGCCACTATGGCGATGCTGAGAGCGACACGCGTCAGCTTATCGACCAGATTAAGATTTTGGTGGCGATGTGGGGCGTGACCGACATAGCGATACCAAAGCTCTTCGTAACGCCATTCAGCGACGACGAGTATGACTACGACATTGCCAACCTGGTGTTGCCAACACTCTATCCCGACTACATCGACCTTCAGAAGGCGGGTATTATCTTCGACTTCCTGCGCGTAGGCTTTGTGGTGGGCGGCAACAAGGTGAAGCCTAAGGTGGCATATTAACGAGTCGATAAGTTGCCCATTAGTTAGAATAGATTTGAACCAACGGGGGCTGCGCGCCCCCACCTAAACACACAAGCATTTATGAAGCTACTAACCGTTTTAGTCAATGATCGCATCGACCACGCGCTCAACTTCGATGCCCTGTATCGCTATCCAAATAGCTATATTGCAGAGATAAAATCTGGAAATAGTGTCAACCTCGTAAAGTTCTATACCGTAAATAATAAGTGTGTCATACACGCCGACAACGGCAATATGCAGTATGGTATCACTAACATCACACGCACCGAGGAAGATGGTAGCACGATGGGTGGATATATGGTAAAGAATGTAGAGTTTACTGTACATCTTAGCAACAACGCCTCGCACACGGGCGGTAACGATGGTGCGGCGCAGGGTAGTGTTATTGGCGATGCTAACTTCTGGCGAGGCAATGAGCTTATGTTGCCGATAACGGGTATGTGTGTCTATAATGTTAGTATTAAGTTTGCCGTTCAGGGTGTGGAGTGTAGCCAGTATGCAACTATCAACATTGGCGTAGCTCCGAAGGAGTGCATATGGGATGTGGTGCTGGACTACGGCTCTGAGGCGTCGCAGCTGCTTGTGTGGCGCAGATCGCAAAACAACACGGTCAACGACCTAAGTGTGTTGTTTGATGAGTTCTATATGGTGCATAACGATGGTAAGCTTCCTGTAAAGAATAAAGCTGGGAACGAGCGCGAACTCTATATACAGTACGACTCGGACAATCGGCACTACTATAAGTCGGTGTTCTACATCAAGCGTCAATTCCAGCAGGGCCACCAGATTGATGTGAGCACGCCACTGGGAATGCCTAACGACGATATCACGCTGCTCAACTTATACAGCGATCAAGCCACTCAGCAGGCTAACTATATGATCGTGCCTAACCTCAAGATTGCCAACCACGGTGGTGTATTCCTACCTGAAATTCAGTACGGTAACAACTCTACTACGGCGCCAGAGATTGGCGATAGGTCGGTGTATCGTAAGATCGTGAACGCCTTTATGCAGATTGCTATAAAGAAGACCAACCTCGGTGGCGACATCCCTCGCTTCCTCAATGTGGTGCTTCTTGTGCCTAATACCTATCGTCAGGACGAGGTGACAAAGGTGCTCACTCACCTTTTGGGCGACATCCCAACCCTTGCGGTGGGCGACGATGGCGCAAAGACCACGATTACGGGTGTTGAGGTGTCATCAATCTCTGAGAGCGATGCCTCGTTCGTAGGCGTGAAGCAGTGTATGAACATAAATGCGCCGCTGAGAAACGCACCGGGTAAGTATTTGATTATGGATGCGGGTAAGGGTACGCTCGACTTCTCGGTTATTGAAGATATGCCTAACAACCCAAGCGGCTCTCGCTACACGAGTCTCTTCCGTTCGGGTATCATTGGCGCAGGTAATGCCATAAGTTATGCCGTGCTTCTGGCGCTTCTTGACCATATCTTTGCAGCGGTGGCGGACGAGGCAGAGCGCAAGGCGATGATTACGCAGTTTGTCAATGGTCATATCATTGCTCCGAATGTAGACCTTGCCGAGGTGACAGACCTGATGAAGAGAGTGGAGCAATACAAGCGTCTATATAACGATGGCAAGCTGACAAATACGGGAGCGCAAAATACGCTTACGGTGCAGGATTTGGCTAGGTTGAATATCACAGCACTAAATAACCTGATTTCCAATATGTGCAAGCAGAATACTCTTGTGCGTGACGAGTCGGCCATTAACGATATGATTGACAATATCTGCTACGCCGTATCGGATAAGCTCAGGGACTACTATCCAACGAATGTGGAGTATAAGGTCGACCACATCATCTTCGCAGGTCGTGGCTTCTTGATGAACAAGTTGCGTGAGCGTATGGAGCAGGTGCTCAAGGCGCGCAACAATAGCATTTGTGGCAATGCCCTGGTCCACAACTTCAACCAACTTGTGACGGCGGCAAAAACCGTGACGCCAAAGAACATTTGTATGTTTATCGTCGAGGCCCTCCGAAGTGGCCAATACAATGGCCGCCTTGTGGGCAAGCCATTCATCGTGACAAATAAGAAGAGCGAGAATAAGGATGATAACGAAAACAAGCCAAAGGAGAGTCGCTATGATAAGTTGGTCAAGACGGCTAAGGTCGTGTGGAAGGCGGTCCAAGAGAAGGTGTTACCATATAATCAGTGGAATGAGGATAGTGAGAAGGGTGTGATGGCTGCATATCAAAATAATCTGGAGGGCTACCAGGATGTTATATGGGAGGGTACCGACGAGCTTGTGGTCAGCGGTATGCGCTATACCTTCGATATACCAAGACACGCCCAGGCTGAACGAATGTCGGTGAGAATCTTCTTCGATGGCTACGACTTTGTGGTGCGTCGCGAGGGTTGGCTCGGTGGCAGCAAGAGCCTACTCAACATCCGCCCCAAAATGGTGCTCGATGGTAACTATGTCTACGAGTCGACATTCCCGTTCTTACTCTCGCAGTCAGATGACAGTATCACGCAGTCAGATGGCAGTATACCTTTTCCTAAAAAGGTAACGGAGAACGATGGGCCTCAACAGCCCATAGTGCCAACTCCGCAGAGAGAGCCTGTGCCCGACAACGACGATGTCTACGAGCAGCAGTTGCACGACCACGACCAGAAAAAGAATAAAACGAAACAATAGTGGCCCAATAAATAAGGGCGTACCAATAAGTTATTTTGAGTTATGGGAAGATTTGTAAGGTGGCTCTACGCTATTGCGCTGGTGGTTATCGTGTGCAGCGTGGCGTCGATGTTTGATATTATGATAGACCTAAGTGCAGTGCTGAGCATCGTGGTGGCGGTGGTGGCGGTGTTGCTTCTTGTGGTCGTGTATCGCCTTGATAGTGCGCTGTCGGCACTGCGTAAGCGTAGTGCCGAGGCCGAGGAGCAGCTGGCAAAGTTGCAGGAGGAGGCTAAGCGCAGCAGAGAGCTTAAGCAGCGACTAAGTGATGCTCTCAAGGAGGAGTCGGAGAAGGTGGCGGTGCTTGAGACGAAGAATGTAGAGTTGATGGAAGAGGTTGAGAGGTTAAAGGGTGCCTATATGTCCGATGCTGAGATGGCACTTGTGAACTTCCGTGACCATATCACGACGAAGTACCTCGAGCAGCTGCGCGCAACGAAAGAGCCGCTCAGTGACGAGGCGCGGCAGGCGATTATCGATAGCACGGTCGATATGGCAATGATAGCCTTCGATATGGCTGAGACGGTACACTGGACGCTCTCGAATCGTGAGGAGCAGAGGCTCAATATGGCGATTATTAACGACCCAGATGCAAGACAACGGGCTATGGACGAGGCGATTGTGATTACTGATAATCCGACGCTTACACCCAAATGGGCAAGGCTCTTGGGTGAGACATTCCAGGGGGTGGTGTCGAAGGATGCAAAGATTATTTACTCAGGTTATAAAATGAGGCTATGAAGTGGAATATAATAAAGCCTGCGCTGATCGTAGGTCTCGGCGCGCTGTTGTTTGCTTACATAGAGCATAATTTTACCTTCAATTTTGTGGCGCTATTCATCGTGTTGTTGGCGATGATGGGAGTGCTGCTCTTCGTTAAGGATCATAGGCTTGTAAAAATAGTCATCGATGGTTGCCTCAAGCCTGACTTCGAGCGCATAGATAATGGTAGCGGCATCCCGAAGAATTACAAAAAGAGGTCGTTTATGTTGTCGTACTTGATGACCATCCTCTTCGGTGCGTTGGCCATATACACCTTTAGCAACTATGTAAACCCCGACAAGCACATCTTCTACAACTACGACCATCACGCCATTAAGATAGAGGGTGTGAAGGTGCACGAAGGCTTTATGGTGGCGGGTAACGAGGGCCATTCGTTCCTCGATAACTCGACAATCCCTGGTGCAGTGAGCGTGGCATCGTACGACGATGACAAGGTGGTGTTGCAGCTCAATGGCGTCACTGTGCCGATATACACTAAGGAATACAATGCTACGGGGGCTCCGTTGCGCGATAGTTGCATAAACCGTGCGTCGCTGTTTAGCCACGAGGCGCAAAACGCACAAGAGCCATTTAGAGCCAGCTTTGTGGGGCAACACGAGGGTGAGGATGGCAATTTGTCGTATCTTGATCTCGAGGTGGTGCAGCGACACGAGCCGCACGGTTTAATCAAGCGTGGTAAGGATTCGACGCTCTATATCTTCTGCTATGGCGATAGGAGGGACACCTCGTCGTTTAATACCTTCCTTAAGAAAGGCCACGAGTTGCAGTCGATAGCGCGCGATGCCTTCACGAAGATGGATCTCAGCGGCGTGAACATCATTCGTCCGGTGATATATCATAACCTTAAGAATAGGGCGTTAAAGGCTAATTATGCACCTTGTGACTACCTCGTTGCGCTTGAGAAGCAGAACGATATCAGGAGCATCGGCATCAATGGTTCTGCCCAGATGTCGGTTGATAGGATGCGTCAGCAGAGCGTGACAGCGACCGTACCTTATGGTCGTGCCTTCTATATTGGTTCGGGTAAGAGTGCTACCGTAGCTGTTAAGTTTGAGAAGATTAACGAACAGGAGGATGGCAGCTTCGAGGTGGCCATTATGTATGAGTTGCCTCGTTATCAGTCCCTCTCGTCGACAAATCGTGGTAAGGAGACGACGCTGATGGTGACCTCGAGCATCATCAATGCGCAGGACGATCCAGAGGAGTCGGGACTCATCAATAACATCACGGATAATCTTGTGCTGTTTGACCTCTTTGAGAACCACGGCAACGAGATGAATATCGAGCCATTCTTCCTCAGCTATATAAGCGATATCTCGAATGTGGAGATGGCCTTCAGACTGCTCACCGATGGCGGTGCTACGGTGAAGAGCGGCATCAGGGCGGGCGAGAACTTCCCAAGCATCCTATCGCGTGACGGCAAGCAAGAGTGGATAGTCTCGGTCGAGAACTTCAAGGAGACTACGCCATTCCCAGCCTCGAAATTGGTGTGGGTGCTCGTTGGCGTGATTGTGGCCTCGGTGGTGATGATGTATTTCTCGTCGTTGAAAAACCTCTACACCTCGGTTGAGTGTGCGGCATATCTGCTGCTCATCGCCTACCTAACGGTCAAGCTCTTCTTGCTTTGGCGAGTAACGGTATTCTCACCCGTGTCGTCGATATCGTTCTACGAGTTCAGCCACTTTAGGGATCCAATATGGCTAAGCTCGATAATCTATGCACTTGTGGCATTCTATGTGGGTGTGGGCGTTATAAAGTGTCTCATTTTGCACCCAATAGCAGTGAGCGATTTCTCGAACATTCGTGTGTTTATGAGATATGCCGAGGCGCAGCCTTCGGTGTGGAATAGGGTGCTGGTAGCGATATGTTTGCTGGTGGCAATGTTTGCTGGTGGCATAGGCATTATTGACTTGTATATCGGCTCAGAGGGCGTGACGGCTACAATAGTTTGGGTTGTGATATATGCGATCGGTGCTGCGGGTACTTTGGGACTCTTGAAAAAGTATTTGCCAGGTGGTGCGTGGAGCTTTGCTTGGAAATGTGTCGTTGCGCTTAGTGTCGTGCTGGTGGCGGTGTATATGTTCTTGCCTCTGGCGGCGATGGTGCTACTTATCGTGGCGGCGGGCCTATGCCTTGTGCGCTACGCCGTAGTAATCCTATCGAGGATGTGGCTCAGCTGGGTGGTATTTATATTTGTGGCGGTGATTGCTGTTGCGTATGTATTCCTCGAGCACTGGCTCAATATGCCGATGGTGCGAGTGCTTGGTGGTGCGTTGATATACTTCACGGTCGATTGGTTCATATACAAGATGTTTGCTGAGCCATACGACGAGAGCATCCGTAATATCAATAGCGATAGGGCTTCGGACAACACGGCATTTGTGTTGTCGGTGTGGAATATGCTCTGTATGTCGGCCGCAACGCTCTATGCAGATGGTGGTTATGGTATTATGTTCACGCTGTTTATGATCTTTGCCGTGTGGATAAAGATTGTCGATGTGAGCAACTATACGAACTACAATCACATCAGGCGAAAGTGGGTAATACCTACGATGCTATCGGCGATAATGGTGGCACTTGTGGGTGTCATATTCAGCTACAAGCGCATCTTCCTCGAGCTATACAACGCAGTGTCGGAGGGTAAGGAGTGGCAGATTATGCTGCTCGGTGTAGTGGCACTTATTGTGCTGGTGTTTGCCGTTATGGGCGTGCTCAATATCAAGGGTAGGAGCGTGCCTCGCCTCAATGAGAGGATAAGCTGGGCCCACCTAATTATCCCCGTGGCGGCGGTGGCGGCGGTGGTGCTCGTGATTAACCAAGACATATTGGAGAAGTTTACGGGAGGACATACCGAGTATCGTATCCGTGTGCATATGGAGAAACCTGCGGAGGTGCTGGCAAAGGTGGAGAATGCGAGCGAGCAGAATAGATTCTTGCAGGCATCGCTCAACGACTGGATCTTGTACGAGTACCAGAATATTGGTAGCGAGATTGAGGCCTTTGGCGAGGATGGTAATGGTTACTTCAAGTTGCAGCCGCAGTCGAAAATCGGCGCTATGTGGTTCGCGCAGACTACCGACATATGTCTCTCGCGTTACATCATCGCTGAGCACGGAATGTGGTTGGCTTGGCTCTTCGTATTGTCGTTCACACTCTTCCTGCTAATAGCGTTGCAGTCGTTGGCGGTGGAACGCTGGGCTCGAATGATAACTATACAGGTGGCGATGCTCTTTGCCGTTCAGGCACTGATGATATTGCTGGCCAATACTCGTGCCTTCATCTTCTTTGGACAGGACTTCCCGCTCATCTCGATAACCTCGCGTGTGGCGGCGTGGTACTTCATAGCCCTTATGGCGATATGCGTGGTGGCGGCACTATGGGGCAAGAGAGAGTATAACGAGCTGATGCGACCAGGTGGTATGGATAGACCATATGGTTGCGACGAGGAGGCGGCGATAACGACCGAGGAGCGTAACAAGTCGAGCATCTATTTCATATGCTTGCTCTTTATCGTTTCGGCGGTGGCGCTCTACAATTCGGGTCGCAGCTCGAATAATGCAACAGGCCTGGTGTATGACGATCAGAAGAAGACGATGTCGCCAAAGGAAATAGTAGAGAGTTACAGCGTGAGCGATTTTGCCTCGTATCACGATGGTGTCTACGACATCGAGTTCTTGATGGCGCTCGTAAACAGCGACCTTGATACGCACATCACTCCTGCGCTCAAGAGCTATCAGCGCACGCTCAAGGAGAGTGTGCCGTTGAAGCGCGATATGTCGGCATTTGTTGACTCGCTCTTCAGATACGACACGATGATGATGGCGCTCGATAAGTGCGATCAGATAACAGCCCGACTTCTCAATGCTTATCGTGAGTCAGGCTCGAAGAACAACCGTGCAAGCAATGTGATATGTCTGCGTAATGTCCGTACCATCGACTACGAGAAGGTGAAGGGCAGCGATCGCTTCAATGTGGTGTACCAGGATACGCTCGAGTTCGCTATGGGCGTAAATGCGGTGAACTACCAGATGCCTAATCGCAGGCGTAGCCAGTGGTGCGGTAGCATTGTTGAGGATGGCGACTACACGGTAAGCGACAGCCTCTATTTCGATGAGAATCGAGTGCTCTTCATTCCTAAGAGCATCACAGGAGGAGAGGATATGCAGCTGGTCAAGGCCGACGGTAACAAACAGCTTACGGTGATAGGCTCAGATGGCATTATAGCCCTCAGTGCTGCGGGTGTGGATGTTGTCAATGTGCGAAGTTCGGACTATGTCATCGACGGCGCAAAGGGTACGCTCACCAACCTGCCATTGCAGCGCAATGACTACTTCGCTAAGAATATCCTTATCAACGGCAATAGAGCCTTCCTCTATCCATTTGGACATAAGATGTTCTGGGCGCGTGACATCGTGGCCAATTTCCTCACCAAGTTCAGGAAGATGGAGATGAAGGATAAGCTCGAGTTGGCCAATAGGGATATCGTGCTGAGTGTCAATAGCGACCTCACATCGCAGATATACAGCGTATATCGCACGAATCTGAGCAGCTATGCTACTAAGACTGCGGCTGCCGACAGAGCGGTTATCGTTGCCGATGGCGATGGCAAGGTGCGAGCGATAGTTGACTATCGCTTCAACGATAAGTACCGCATCAATCCTAACGACCATCGTCGTATAGCCAAGATTTCGGACTCGCTCTTCATCAACTTCGAGAAGGGTAGGGCCTCTGAGACGCGTTACTTCGGTAACTTTGCGTGTAATGTGCTGCGCCGAGGTCCTGGATCTACGCAGAAGCCTATCGTATGGACGGCGGTGACAACGATGTACAACACCGAATGGTGGAAGGAGCTTAAGTTAGTTAGACCGGTAGAGGTAGACGGTGTAACAAAGTTTAAGGACAAAAAGGATTACTATGTGTTCGGCAAGTACGCTGGGCACAATATCGAGCGCAACTTTATGTCGTTGTATAATGATGAGATTGGTAACAATGACGGACTCCTCGACATACAGCGGTATATGAGCCTGTCGAGTAACTATTACAACTCGGTGATGGCATACATCGGTTCGTTCACTAAGGATGACCTGATGGCGGAGGGATTCGTGTCGGAGGCTGCCAAGACCAACGACAATAGCACGCTCTTCTATACTTCGTCGCGTCCTAGTACGGAAAAACCTCAACCACAAAAGGGTGAGACGAAAAATGATAAGTCCTACAAAGATAGGCTGAAAGAGTGGGAAGGCTCTCTGCATATGACATTCCCAGAGGTGAAGATTAAATCGGTGGCGGGCTCTAAGACCTTGTCGTTCAACCGCTTCCTCTCTAATGAGAATGCTAAGGACGACATAGCGCGCGATACGATGGCGTTGCTACCTCAGGGCTTGTCGCTCAACTTCGACCTGCCGCTATATGTCGACGCCGATGAAAAACGCCCATCGAGGTTCTTCAACATTGCGGTGCGCAAGGGTAGGAGTGCTGATAGGCAGCTCAACGAGTATATGGTGCGCTCGGTGGCTATTGGTAACAGCACCGTGTGGAATGTCTCGCCATTCGATATGGCGCAGATGTACGGCCGTCTGGTGACGCTAAACAAGAGCTATACCCTCTCGCTCTACTCGTTCGATGAGCGTATGGATGCGGTTAAGGAGAGCTACACTCCATTCAACCTCGACACTAAGTGGAAGGGTGTGGATGGCTACCTCGAGGTGCGCAACGAGCTGATTAAGGGTATGAGTAGCGTATTCTCAAAAAATGGTACGGCATCTAATATACACGGCACTGATGTTAATGGTAATGACAGCAAACCTATAGTACGAGAGTACAATGTCAATGGCCATAAGTTTGTGATTAAGGTCGATGATGGCGCTGCTTCTGAGCAGAGCAATGTGAAGACCCTCTACATCTACGGCAAGACGGGTACTATCAACGGCTATTGGAATGGTGTTGACAAGGACGACCACCTGCTCGCTACAATCATTACCGACAGAAAGCTGACGCAGTGCAGCGCCGAGGAGCTCGAGAGCGTGAAATACTATGTCATCTACCAGGTGGACTATGAGTACTCGGGTAATGGCGCGTGGAAGAATATCGACGGCGCTGTCATCCGCAGGGTGATCGAGTCGACTGAGTTTATGGAATATATGGGCATTAAATAACAGAAACTTACAGAGTTATGAGTAACATAAGCAAGAACTTGGTATCGTATGCGATACTCTCCCTACCACTGCTTTTAATCGCCTTCTTCACCTATCGGAGCTATAATGGCTCACGCGCCTCGTCGCTCGATATCGATAAGGTGAACAACAGCCTCGATATGCCGCTCGATAAGGTGGCCATCTGGCTCGATGAGGATATCTTTGCGGAGGCAGTGGGTAGCGCAGAGTGGGCAAGAAAGCCCTTTAGCCTATCGTCACGCGAGGTAAGGGTTGAGCCTACGGATGTAAATGGGTTTGTCAAGAGGGTGAACCCCAAGAGGGTGATGTGTCTGACGAAAGCATCGCAGGACTGCGGTATAAAGATGGATGGCGAGGCGCTGGTGCTCCCTGTCAAGGATGATAGGGTGCTTGTCCCCACCTGGGTGGTATATGCGCTTGCCGAAGATGGATGTTTTGATGCTATCAAGCGATGAGACTCTACACATATAAACTCTACGACTGTGTGAAACAAGAGTACCAGTCGGCGCTGCGTGTGCTCGATGCTACGCGCACCTTCGGTTTCAATACTATGTGGTCGTTGCAGGGGCTTAGGCTGCGTGCCGAGTCGAGCGGTATTTATGCACTTATCGGGGGGCGCGAGGTGGCGCTCCCCCGTGAGGCTGATTATACCATTGCGTGGTCGGAGATAGATGGTATGGTACAGCTCTATCATCATCTTGGCAAGGATGTTAAACACTTCCTAAATATTGAGGTTAGCGAGGCTGTTGATGAGGCGGCGTGGGTTGAATTTAGGGAGCGTGTTATGCCCTATCTCGACGACGAGGCGCGTGTGGCGATATATACCTTGGGCCTTGCGGCGCGTGAGGTGGAGCTCGCAGCACAACTCTACGACGATGCTCCGCTGGGCGAGATCTTGGCGGCGGTGGATAGTGAGCTTTGCGAGGTGGTGCGTGCTATGGAGCGTCGCGATTCGAACTCGGAGGTGCTGGCACGATATAGGCGCAGGTTTGAGAAGCTGCGTTACGATGTGAGCCTCGAGGTGCTGCGTCGCAATACGGG
>JAGBTP010000019.1 GCA_017631255.1 Alistipes sp. | reverse complement strand
GAGAAATGAACATAGCGCATAGGGTTGGCCTTCAAATCCTCAAGTAAGAGAGCGAGGTTATCACCCGCCTTGGCAAGTGAGTCGTAGAGCTCTGGATCGTTGACGAGCTTACCCACAGAGCCCTCACCCGACTGGATAGAGGCGAGTACAGCATTGAGGTCGTTGACCGTGGTTGTAAGCTGTTCAACAAGCTGAGCCTCAGCCAATTCACCCGTAAACGAATCGAGGTTCGCAAGCATCGACTCAATGCGACCGGTATTCTCCGAAAGCGTAGCTGTGAAGCTGTTTAGGTTGCTAATCGAGCTCTTGATATTTGCCGATGACGCCGACATAATACCGTCAATCGAAGCACTCATCGACTCGAGGTTAGATACAAGGGTCGAAATCTTCTGAGCATTGTCCTCCAAAAGTGCGTTGACACCGCCAACGGTGGTATTGAGGCCATCCATAAGCTCTGCACCCTTATCTGCAAGCGTGCCAATCATATCGGCCTTAACCCTACCCTCGAAGGTAGCGCCGTCCTCCATAAACTCAGCAGCATCGCCCTGAATGATGACAATCTCGACACCACCCATAAGGCCTGCCGAGCCCATCTCCGCCACCGAGTTTGCTGGAATCATCTCCTCATACTGGCTCTCAACGGCAATCTCCACCTTCACCCTATCGTTCTCGAGGGTTATATCGCGGACATTACCCACCTCGACACCACGCAACTTCACGCGTGACGACTCCTGAAGTCCCGACACATTATCGTAGTAAACATAGTAGATGTTGCTCGTCAGGAGTACATTCTGGCCGCCAAGCCACTTAATACCCCACCAAGCCACTGCAATCACAATGACGGCAAATACGCCAACCTTAAACTCTCTTCTTAGTTTCATATCTTTCTTCGTTTTATATCCTAATTATTCACCACCGCACCGTTGCGGAACTTAATCACATAGGCATCCTTGAAGCTCTTGCGTGCCTCCGCAAGGTCATCCTTCGCCGCCTCACGACTCGTGTACTTGCCGTAGCAATACTTGTATTTGTAGCTACCGCTGCCCATAACGAGCCATACACGACCCTTGTAGCTCTTAAACTGCGAGTCGCTGGTATTGACCTCCTTAGCGCTCGATATTAGCTGAATGGCATAGCCCTCCGTAAGCTCCTCAGCGCTCGCTGCATCGGCACCCGCACTTGCCTCCTCCGACTGCTCCGTACCCTCAGCCTTGCTATCACCATCACGACCACCGTCGAGGGTCTTGAAGTAGGTAACTATGGCGTTGCACACCGCCGTCGCCATCTCCTTCTTTGCGTTCTTCGAGGTGAGGTACGCGTAGTCCTTATCGTTTGTCAGATAGCCCAACTCGACGATAGCACCAGGGCACTCGCTATAATACAACACGGTGTAGACCGTACCAGCCTTAACACCCAGATTCTTAAGACCATAGCTGGCCATATTCTTGCAACACTCATCAGCAAAGAAGCGGCTGTATGGCTCATTTTCGAGCTGACGCGATAGGGCCACCATAAAGCTCTGCGAGTTGCGGTCAATGTCTTCGGGGTTGATGAAGTCGCCATCGTCGGCATACATCGCACCGACATATTTGTTCTGGTTCATCAACTTCTCGTTGAGCGTGAGCACCCACACCTCGCAGCCGTTTACCGTCTTGTCCTTGTGGGCGTTAGCGTGGATACCAACATAGAGGTCAGCCCCCACCTTATTGCAAAACTCCGCCCTCAGTCTATTGTCCGCCGACTGCGTCTCGTGGTATGCCGAGTCGCAGCTACGCGAGAGGTAGACCTGCAAGTCGGGCATCTTCGTGCGCAGCATCTTGCGCACCTCCTTCGACACATCGAGCACATAACTCTTCTCCACCACATCACGATGCACCTTTCCTGGTCGCACGCCACCGTGACCTGCGTCGATGACCACCACCCTCTTTGGTGCGTCGGGTGCAACATTTGCCCTCGACGCTGCGTTAGCCTTTGGTAGCGCAAAGCTAAGGAGCAGGAGTATAATTATGAGATTTCTCATAAAAATGTCAGTTTTGTGCAAATTATTATTATCTTTGCAAGTTGTAATCGCTTGCGTCACACACAACGAAGCCTACGGCTAAGAGTTACAATGCCCTACATCGGGGCCGTTTTGCCGACGCGTCGGCAAAGTTACAAAAAATTATTGAATTTTGAGACACTTATTCTTAAAATATCTAACCTCAGTGCTGCTCGTTGCAGCCTTCCTCTTCTTCTCGTTCGGTCTTACCGAGGCCGGAGCGGGAGGTTTTGGTCTATTCCAAACCCGTGATAGCGCGACAATGGAGCGCACCAAGAGAGATACAACAAAGGATAATGAGCCTAAGCGCCGCACGAGCACTCCTATGTTCGACGACATCATCGAGGGTAAGGCCGTCGATTCGGTGGTGTTCGATGCGTCGAACAAGATGATTTATAGCTACAAGAGCGGCGATGTGACCTATCAGGGTATGAACCTCAAGGCCGACTATATGCGTGTCAATATGCAGACCAAGGACATCTTTGCCCACGGCTACCCCGACACCGTAGATGGCCGCCCCACGACCACACATCCAGAGTTTACCGATGGTGGCTCGCCATACTCGATGGATACCATCACCTACAACCTCGACTCACGCAAGGCCAAGATTAAGGGTATCGCAACGCAGGAGGGCGACGGCTGGCTTATCGGTAGCAGCGTAAAGATGCACCCCGACGAGAGCATCCACATCGGTCACGGTATGTACACCACTTGTGACTGCACCGACCACCCCCACTTCTACTTGGCTATGACACAGGCGAAGGTTATCCCTGGTAAGAAGATTGTTACGGGCTATGCCTACCTCGTTATGGAGGATGTGCCTATCTACTTCCCTGGTATTCCCGAGGCCTTCTTCCCTATTAACCTGGGACCTAAGTCAGGTATCCTGATGCCTACCTATGGTGAGGATGCCAAGGGTTTCTTTATCCGTGACATAGGTTACTACTTCGCCCTTGGCGACCATATGGACCTTGCCATCCGAGGCGGTATCTACACCCTCGGTTCGTGGGAGGTATCTGCCGTATCGCAGTATGTCAAGCGATACAAATTCAAGGGTAACTTCAACTTGCAGTATTCGGCTATCCGTTCAGGCGAGAAGGGTGAGCCCGACTTCGTACAGCAGAACAACTATAAGATCCAGTGGACACACTCGCAGGACCCTAAGGCCAACCCTGGTTCGACATTCTCGGCATCGGTAAACCTCACCTCAAGTGGTTATAGCCGCTACTCGGCAACCAATGTCAGCGACATCCTTGCCACACAGACCAACTCGTCGATATCGTACTCGAAGAATTGGGAGGGCACACCATTCTCACTTGCCCTGAATATGTCGGTGTCGCAGAACTCGCAGAATAAGACCATCGCCGTAACGCTCCCTACCATCACATTCAATGTATCGAGCTTCAACCCCTTCAAGCGTAAGGAGGCGGTGGGCAAGACTCGCTGGTACGAGAAGATTAAGATGAGCTACTCGATGAAGATGACCAACACGGTCAACACCACCGAGGATAAGGTATTCACCAAGGAGACGCTCCAGAATATGAAGAATGGTATTCAGCACACCATTCCTATCTCCACCTCGCTCTCGCTCTTCAACTACATCAACATCAGCCCATCGTTCAACTACACCGAGCGCTGGTACTTCAAGAAGGTGAGCCAGCAGTGGAACAACGAGACGGCGACGCTCGAGACCCTCGACCCAGAGTATGGTTTCTGGCGTCTCTATAACTACAACGCTGCCGTGTCGGCCAACACCACCGTCTACGGTACCTATGTTTCGAAGAAGAAGGAGCGCAAGTTACAAGCTGTACGCCATACCCTCACACCAAACTTCGGTTTTAACTACGCACCAGACTTTAGCCGCCAGAAGTACGGCTTCTACGAGACCGTGCAGACCGATACTACGGGTAAGTACAAGGTCTACTCTCCATTTACCGACAATGCCTATGGCGTGCCAGGTAGCGGCGAGCAGCTATCTCTGACCTTCGGACTCTCGCAGTCTCTCGAGGCTAAGGTTCGCACCAAGGATACGGTTAAGAAGGTCAAGATTATCGACCAGATATCGATTAACGGCTCGTATAACTTCCTTGCCGACTCGATGCGCCTCTCTAACTTACCTATCCAGCTGCGCACTACGGTATATCAGAACATCGCGCTCAATGTGTCGCTCACGCTTGACCCTTACGAGGTGTCGCCCGAAGGTGTGCGATATAATAAACTTATGTGGCGCCGTGGTCTCCCAGGACGAATACAGAGTGCTAGCTGGAGCTTCGGCTACACCTTCAAGTCACGCGAGGATAGATCTAGCACCGCAGGTAACGACATCACCTCGCTGCCCGCCGAGTACTTTAACTCGTGGTCCGACCCTTATGGCGAGCTCAGCCCTGCGCTGCGAAGACAGTGGATGGCGGGCCAGTACTACGACTTCTCGATACCATGGAACTTCGGCTTCAATTATAGCTTTAGCTACAACGCGCAGTATGTCAACAACGGTACTACGGGTTATAAGAAGAATATCCAGCAGACCATCAACTTCAACGCCAGCGTTAAGCTGACGCCAAAGACGATGATCACCGCTAACACGGGTTACGACTTCTCGTCTCGTAAGATGTCGATGACCTCTATCTCCATCACGCGTGATCTGCACTGCTGGCAGATGTCCTTCACCTGGATTCCATTCGGCAACCACCGTAGCTGGGCCTTCAACATCGGTGTTAAGGCGGCATCGCTTGCCGACCTCAAGTACGATAAGAGCTACTCGCAGTACGACTATATGTACTAACGCCCGCCCGTATGCCCACCTATATGGTGCGTGCAACCTACACAATGCGCGCCTCTACGGGCCATCTCACATAACATAGGTAAGGCGTGAAATGGGAGGGGCGGAAATAAGAAATAAGGAGCGGCGTGCGCATCACGCATAGCCATTACATCTTCCACATACAAACAGTAAGAGCCACCCGAAGGTGGCTCTTACTGTATATATTATAAAGTATATGGATTGCGACTATTCTACTTTGATGCGACATTGCGCGTGCGGCATATCACATCATCCTGCCATAGTCAGGCTGAGTACACATAGCCTGCCACATCCCGACACGACTAAATACTCGCTACATCTCAGCATAGAGGGCACGACACATCGCCTTGCAGCGCTCTGCAATGGCATCAGCGTGATGCGCAAGGGTACTTGGCGCTACATCCACATCGCTATGCTTTGCTTCGCTCTCCAAGTCACGCTTAACCTCCGCCATAAGCAGCGCATCGTACTCCACAACAAAGGCATCAACACGCGCAGCATAGTCTGCCGCCTCATTATAAGCCCTAACGGCATTACACCTCTCGATGGTGCGTGCCATCCATCGCTCCGACACCTCGTCAACGACCTCAACTACCGCAGGATCATCGACCTCAACACCCCTCCTGCCGTTGCTGCTGAGCACCAAGATAAGCACCGCTGCAACGACCACACCTATGGCAAGCATCGTCAGTATCACGACACCCCAGCGGCGTGGTGCAGAGAGTATATCGCTCTTATCGTTTGGCATTGGCACCGTGGTATTGCAAAAGTCGCCCCAGCTGCTATATCCGAGGTAACGGGTCAGCGTCGAGAGCGTCACGGGACGAGGCGCTATGCCTCGCGATGTCTCAACGAAGAGAGGTGCATAGGCACGGCTATCGAGCTTAATCTT
Source organism: Alistipes sp. (assembly GCA_017631255.1). Classification (GTDB taxonomy): domain Bacteria; phylum Bacteroidota; class Bacteroidia; order Bacteroidales; family Rikenellaceae; genus Alistipes. The sequence goes on along the minus strand of JAGBTP010000019.1, from coordinate 6,883 downwards.
GGTAGCTTCAGCAACAGCATCGCCCAGAGCCTCGCAATCCTCCATCGTGGTGATTCGTCGGCCAAACTTCTTCTCGACCATACCACTGAGTCGTGCCACATATTGTTCTTGTGTTGTCATCCTACAAACCTGTTATACGCTTTATCTCGTTAAGTTTATTGAGCGCCTCGAGTGGCGTCAACGAATTGATATCCAAACCCTTAATCTGGTCGCGTATCGCCACGAGCACAGGGTCGTCGAGCTGGAACATCGAGAGCTGTATGTTGTCCTTCGTCTCGCGCGCCGCCTCGCCCACCGAACGCTGCTTGCCACGCTGCTTGATAGCTCCCGAAGGGACAATCTCACCCGAACCGTAGACCTTCTCGAGGTTGGCAAGTATCGCCTCGGCACGCGACACCACCGTGCGTGGCATACCCGACATACGCGCCACATGGATACCGAAGGAGTGCTCCGTGCCACCACGCACCAGCTTACGCAGGAAGAGGATGCTCTTATCCACCTCCTTGACCGACACATGATAGTTCTTCACACGAGGCAGCATATTCTCCAACTCGTTGAGCTCGTGGTAGTGCGTAGCAAAGAGCGTCTTAGATGCACCCTGCTCGCTATTGTGCAGATACTCGACCATAGCCCACGCGATAGAGATACCGTCATAGGTGCTCGTACCACGACCAATCTCATCGAGCAACACGAGGCTGCGGGGCGAGATATTATTTAGGATGCTAGCCGACTCGAGCATCTCGACCATAAATGTCGACTCGCCCTCCGATAGGTTATCCGAGGCACCCACACGGGTAAATATCTTATCCACGACGCCGATGTGCGCCGCCTTGGCGGGCACGAACGAACCCATCTGCGCCATAAGCACGATGAGGGCCGTCTGGCGAAGCAAGGCCGACTTACCCGACATATTAGGTCCTGTAATTATGATTATCTGCTGCTCCTTATCGTCGAGGCGCACGCTATTTGGGATATACTCCTGTCCCACAGGCATAAGGGTCTCGATGACGGGGTGACGACCATCTGTGATGTCGAGCACCATAGAGTCGTCGACCACAGGGCGCACATACCTGCGCTCCTTGGCTATCGCAGCGAACGACTGCAAGCAGTCCAAGCGCGCCACAACGCGAGCATCACGCTGAATGGCAACGAGGTGCTGTGCCACAAAGGCTACGATGTCGGCATATATCCTCGCCTCGATCTGCAAGATACGCTCCTCGGCACCCATAATCTTCTCCTCATACTCCTTGAGCTCTGCGGTGATATAACGCTCTGCGCCCGTAAGTGTCTGCTTACGAATCCAGCCTTCGGGCACCTTATCCTTATGCGTATTGCGCACCTCGATGTAGTAGCCAAAGACATTATTATATGCCACCTTAAGCGATGGTATGCCCGTAGTCTCGCTCTCCCTCTGCTGCAAAGCCAAGAGGTAGTCCTTGCCGTGGAGCGCCACACGCCTCAGGTCGTCGAGCTCTGCCGATACGCCCGAAGCGATGATGCCACCCTTCTGTATCTGATTATTCTCCGGATCGGGATATATTTCCGTCTCAAGCCTGCGACGCACCTGCTCAAGGGTGTCGACGCCCTCAGCAATGCGGTGCATAGCGGCGCTATCTGCCGAGTTGAGCAGCGCCACAATCATCTCTATCGCCGCCAACGAGTGCTTCAGCTGCACAAGTTCACGAGGCGTAACGCGCTCCGTGGCTACACGCGAGGCGATGCGCTCAAGGTCTCCCACAAGAGCAATCTGCTCCCTGAGTGCCTCGGCAAAGTCGCGCTGCGAGACCAGCATCTCGACAATATCCTGCCTTAGGCGAATCTTCTCCACATCCATCAGCGGCATCACTACCCAGCGGCGCAACTGCCTGCCACCCATCGCCGTAAGCGTGCGGTCGATGGTATCGGTAAAGCTGCACTTGGCCATCTGGCTATTCGAGCTGAGAAGCTCCAGGTTGCGAATCGTATAACGATCAATCCACACCGAGTCGCTGCGGTCGATGCGCTGTATCGACGATATATGCGCCGTCTGCTTATGCTCCGTGAACTCGAGGTAGTAGAGAATAGCTCCTGCAGCCGAGATACCCGCCGTCATAGAGTCTACACCGAAACCCTTGAGTGACTGCACATTAAGTTCATTACACAGCTTCTCACGATTAATATTTTCCGAGAACACCCACTCGTCGAGACGATAGGTGTAGTGACGCGTACCGAAGGCCTCACCGAAGCGCTCCTCCATACCACGCTGATAGACAATCTCCTTAGGCTGGAGATTCGAGATAAGTTTGTCGATGTATATGTTATCGCCCTCCGAGACATAGAACTCACCCGTTGAGAGGTCGAGGAAGGCAACACCCGTGGTCTGCTTGCCGAAATATACCGATGCCAGAAATGTATTCTCCTTGCCTGCAACGAGGTTCTCGCCCATAACGATACCCGGCGTCACCATCTCCACCACACCACGCTTAACCAGACCCTTAACCATCTTTGGGTCTTCGAGCTGCTCGCAGATGGCTACGCGCTCACCAGCACGCACCAGCTTAGGCATATAGGTATCGAGGGCGTGGTACGGGAATCCCGCAAGCTCGACATACGAAGCAGCGCCATTGGCACGACGCGTGAGCGTGATACCGAGTATTCCGCTGGCCTTGATGGCATCCTCGCCGAAGGTCTCGTAGAAGTCGCCCACACGGAAGAGCAAAATGGCGTCGGGGTGCACCGCTTTAATCTGATAATACTGTTTCATCAGCGGCGTCTCGACATACTTCTTCTCCTTCGTAGGCACAGCCTTCTCTTCTGTTGTACTCTTTTTTGGTCTTGGACTCATTGCATATAGATATATCCTCGCAAAGGTACACATTGCAAACGATATATCAAAATAGATTGCCCACAATATGAGCAATTAACCATCATATACACCACAATCGGCAAATAGATATCCGAACGGTATCAAGTGGACGCACACCACTACCCCTCATCGAGGAAGCGCTCGTCGAAGTTGACAAGGTAGACGCGCTCGGTGGCACGCGTGATGGCGGTATAGAGCCAGCGCAGCATATCGCGCGACATAGGCTCGTCGCCAAAGAGGCACCTATCAACAAATACCGCCTTCCACTGACCACCCTGCGCCTTGTGGCAGGTGACGGCATAGGCGAACTTAACCTGAAAGGCGTTGAAGTGGCCATTCTCCCTAATCGCCTTGTATCGCTTGCTCTTCGAAACGATATCGAGGTAGTCCTTCTCCACCTCGTAGAATAGCGCACGACTCTGCTCGCGCGTGAGCGATGGCGACTCCGAGTTAAGCGTGTCGAGCATAATCTTAACCTCCATACTATAATCGTCATAATCAGGGAATTCCACCACCGCATCAATAAATCTAAAGCCATAGAACTCCTCGAAGCGACGCAGACGCCTCAGGCGCACAACATCGCCATTTGCCACGAACGACATAGGCGATTGCTCGCCTCGCTCGGCATAGTGATAGTTGTTCTTAACCACCATCAACATATCACCACTCTCAATCTCCTCCTCGGCCGAAAGATTATAGCGGCGTATGCCCTCATTAAAGCGGTTGGCACGCTTATTCGAGCGCGTGATGACGATGGTCTCATCACGACCATACCTATCGTAGCACTCCTGCAAAGTCTCGAGCAGCTCGCCACCATTTACCGCCTTAAAATCCGGGTACGACATAGCGAAGCGTGGCACCTCGTGAATCCTATTTTCAAGCATACAGCGTAGCATCGTCGCGTTGAACAATATGCCCGAATCGTGCTGCTGACGCACCACCTCATCCATCGTACCATACTCCACATCGCCATACGGAAGCATCGTCGCAGGGTCAAGCGCAGGGCTCACATCGGCGCCCACAGGAGGCAGCTGGGCATCGTCGCCAACGAGCATCAGGCGACACCCCTTGCCGCTACGAACATACTGCACCAAGTCTTCGAGCAGATTGCCCGAACCAAAGGTGGCATCGTCCGAAGATGATGATGAGAGCATCGAGGCCTCGTCAACGATAAATACCGCGCCACGCTCCTTGTTGTAGTCGAGCGAGAACTTTGACTCGTAGTCGGAGATGGTGCGCTCGCGATATATTCTTTTGTGTATGGTCAGCGCCTCGCAACCCGAATAGTGGGCCAACACCTTTGCTGCGCGTCCCGTAGGCGCAAGAAGTATAGTCTTAATACCCAGCTCCTTGAGAGCGCTCACAAGGGCGGCGATGATGGTCGTCTTACCCGTACCAGCATAGCCGTTAAGCAAAAATATTCGACTATAGTCCTCGTCGGCGAGCCAAGTCGATAGTTGTTCGATTATTTTTTTTTGGTTAAAAGTTGCGTCGAACGATAATTTTGCGTAAATTTGATGCGAAATATGTGTACTAAGCATAGCTTCTCGTATTTCAGTGGTTAAAAGCCGATACAAACTTAATAATAAATAACTAAAATGAAAAGGACAGTCATTACTTTATTTCTGTTAGCAGCAGTAGTTGGCCTTATCTTCTGGATCTGGTCAATGCTCTCAACTCCTATCCAGTTTGAGGAGCACTTCAAGAACCGTCGTGCAGCCGTTATCGAGAAGGAGGAGTACATCATCAAGCTCGTGCAGGCTTATCGCGATTCAAACAGCGAGAAGAAGTTTACAACCAACTGGGACGACCTTATCGACTTCGCACTCAACGGCACTATGGAGTACCGCAGCCAGATCTACGATGAGAACAACCTCAAGAATGCTGAGATTCTTGCAGAGTTGCGCAAGGATAAGAATTGGAAGAACGAGCGCATCACACGCGTAGCTGCTCGTGATACCATCTTCGACGATGACTTTGGCGTATGCCGCTTGACCGAGAAGGAGATTGCTGAGCTCCGCTTCATTCCATTCACCGACAACACCGTAGAGTTCAAGCTCGATACCGCAACTTATGAGATTGGCAGCTACCGCACACACCTTATCCGTTGCCACGCTCCATTCATCAAGTTCATCGACACTGATACATACAACCAGGAGTTCTGGAACGAGATCAACGACCGCTTCCAGTACTTCATCAACCACTCTGAGGCAAACGAGGATATGAAGAAGATGAAGGCTGACGGTCTTAAGGCTACTGTGACTCGCAATCCTAAGTTTATGATTGGCGATGCTCACCCAATTCCTATGGACCTCGAGTTCTTCGGCGTTACTTTCGGTAGCCTCGAGGAGCCTACTAACGAGGCTGGTAACTGGGGTGGTGTTAGCGAGTAATTATGAGCAGAACATCTGTTAATAAGGTGTCCATCCGACTCGCGTCGGGTGGACACTCTTTTTCAATCTATGGCGAGCCAAAGCCTATGACCTTGGACGCAGTGCTTAAGCAGTGCGCAGGTAGCAGCGTGGAGATTGTCGTAGATAGTCACAAATGTGCCTTGGTGCCTAAGGAGATGTTCTCTGCGGACAACTGCGCACGCCACCTTGCCGATATGGCCATTCGCGTTGCCTCGACCGAGTGTGTGGTATGCAGCGAGCCCGTGGATGGCATTGTCGCCGTTATGGCGGCAGATAGCGTAGCGGTGGAGAGTATCAGGAGCGCAGCTACGGCAGTTAGATTCACCTCACCCCTACTTATGGGCAAGAGCCTTGAGCGCGGAACATACCTACACCTTAGCGAGGGCGTGCTCTATACCCGCATATACGACGCAACGCTACGCTTTGCCGAGGCGGTGGAGGCTACGACCGATGGCGACATCCACTTCCTCTTAGAGAGCCTGCACCGCATCTACGGTATATATAATATGAACGCGTGCGCGAGGGGTGATGTTGAACGACTAAAACGAGTGACCAAGGGTCTCTTCCGCACCATCGAGTTCGAGGCGTAGGAGGCTAAAATAATTTTGAGCTATGCGAATAATAAGCGGAAAATATCGTGGTCGCACCATTACGCCGCCACACAACCTGAGGGCCAGGCCAACGACCGACTTTGCCAAGGAGAACCTCTTTAATGTGCTTAACAACCTCGTGGACTTCGAGGAACTCGATGTGCTTGACCTCTTTTCGGGTACGGGCTCGATAAGCTACGAGTTTGCATCGCGCGAGGCTAAGAGTATCACCTCGGTGGAGATAAATAGCGTGCACCATAACTTCATTCGCCAAACGGCGCGCGACCTTAAAATCGAGAATTTCTACCCCGTAAAGGCCAATGTCTTCCTCTACCTGAAGAGCTGCGCCAAGAAATTTGACCTTATTTTCTCGGATGCACCCTACGACTTGGAGGGTAGCGAGGAGGTAATCTCGCTGGTCTTTGAGCGTGACCTGCTAAATGAGGATGGATTTCTCATTTTTGAGCACTCAAAAGATAAAGATTTCTCAGAGCACCCAAACTTCTGGCAACTAAGGAGTTATGGTAGTGTACAGTTTTCATTCTTCAAAAAAGTATAATTTTTTTGAAAAAAAGTTGCAGAAAAATTTGCAGATTAAAAAATTTGTAGTACCTTTGCAACGCAATCAGGAAATAAAACGACTGATAGCAGAGTTCTAAAGGTTTTGGTGCGTTAGTTCAGCTGGTTAGAATACGTGCCTGTCACGCACGGGGTCAGGGGTTCGAGTCCCCTACGCACCGCAGAAAGGATGACTACTAAGTCATCCTTTTTTGTTTTATCCATATGCGTGGTTTCTGCGAAAGAGGAGGGGGGGGCAGATTATAGCTAGGCGCGGACCATCGACAGAGGAGAAAGCTGCGAGGTTATGCCTATGCGTGCACCAGCGGTGGCGGGAGGAGTATCGAGGTTGTCTTGATGCGCATTGCATCGACAGAGGAGAAAGCTGCGAGATTATGCCTATGCGTGCACCAGCGGTGGCAGTAGGAGTATCGAGGTTGTCTTGATGCGCATTGCATCGACAGAGGAGAAAGCTG
>JAGBTP010000018.1 GCA_017631255.1 Alistipes sp. | reverse complement strand
GCTGTGTACCGTAGTCGTGGCGGTTGCTCTTCATGTGCTCGGTAAGGTGGTTGATACGATAAGTGAATAACGCGATCTGACTCTCGGGTGAGCCTGTGTCTGTTGTAGACTTGCCGTACTGGCCAAACAACTCCTGCTTCTTCTCAGGTGTCAAATACATAGTAATTAATGTTTTATGGTTCGTACCCCACTGATTTTCCCGAGGATATCGAACCTGGTTCCACTCCACGACAGATCGTCCTTACCTTAGATCCTGCCGGAGCGTGGCGCAAAGATATGATTTTTTTTGCGAACGGCAAACCTTTTTCCAAAGAAAAAGAACTTTCCATCAAATATTTTCAACCAAAAAAGTTTTAATCTCCTTAAACCATCTCTTCGCCTCGGCTCATTTTTACCTCATAAGTCACTACTCGCTGCGAGAATAAGTACAATTTATTCAGACTACAAATAAGCGTTTTATCGCTTTTATTTTGAACACGCACCACCACATAAAGACTATATTTATCGCATTATAAAAAATTTTGACGGCGGCCATTTTTCTATTTTTCCACATTTTTTCGCACTTTTTTAGGCTAAGATGGTTGAAAATTGTGATTTTTCACTACCTTTGTTCGCGATTTATATGGATTAATATGTCAACAAAGGTTATTAGAAACTTCGTATTCGCAATATTGACAATCATCTCCACGACCATAATGGGATGCAGTCAGCACACAAAAGAATACATCTCGTTCGAGGGTGAGAGTCTCGGTACCTTTGTGCAGATTAAGGCTAACACCGACATCCCCGCCAAGCATATTGCAGAGGTTGTGGCAGAGGTAGATAGCATCGCCAAGGGTTCGATGTCGATATTCAACCCTGAGTCGCTTCTATCGAAAATCAACCGCAACGAGACGGCGGTGGCTGACGACCACATAATTCGCAACATCGAACTTGCTAAGCGCTTCTCCCAGCTTAGCGACGGTGCCTACGACATCACCATCAAACCTTTAACCGAGGCCTATGGTTTTGGTCGTAGCGTAGCGGACAAATCAATCAACATCGACTCGATACTTGAGTTCGTTGGTTACGAGAAGCTATCTTTAGCAGATGGTCTTGTCGTAAAGAGCGACGAGCGCGTGCAGATAGACCTCAACTCCATTGCTAAGGGCTATACGGTCGACCTTATGGCCGAACGCCTTGAGGCTATGGGCATCGTGGAGTATATGGTCAACATCGGCGGTGAGATTCGCTGCCGAGGTCGCAACCCACGAGGCGAGAGTTGGAGGGTGGGCATCGAGACCCCCTATGACGGCAATATGGCGATGGACTCGTTCGAGAAGATTGTCAAGTTGGAGGATTGCGCTGTTGCCACCTCGGGCAACTATCGCCGTTTCTACCTCACCGAAGATGGTCGTAAGGTGACACACACCATCGACCCTCGTACGGGAGAGAGCGTTGCGGGTGACCTGCTATCGGCTACGGTCATAGCCCCCACCTGCGCTGAGGCTGATGCTGCGGCGACGATGTTTATGTCGCTGGGCAGTGAGGGCAATGTCACGACACTTGCGGAGCGCTGCGCCGAGGAGTATGGTTGGCGCTACTACTTCATCTTTGCAGGTGAGGAGGACTACCGCATAGAGTGCTCACCAGAGTTCCGATAGGCAGAGAGGGCTTGATTAAAACGGTGACTAATTTACGAAGATGAAGGCGTTACTACTATACAACACTCGTTCGGGTAGGGGTCGCATTGCGAGGCACCTTAGCACGATTGTCGCCATATTTAGCGAGGCGGCTATCGAGGTGCGTACCAAGCAACTTAACTTCGAGGCTAACCCCTTCGATGGCGAGGAGGATATCGAGTTGGTGATAGTATGTGGCGGCGATGGCACGGTTAACTTTGTGGTTAACAGTATGCGCTCCAAAGGCTTAGATATCACACTGGGCGTCATCCCTGCTGGTACGGCCAACGACTTTGCCTTGGCAATAGGTATGAAGCGAGGCATATTGCGAGCCGCAAGGCAGATAGCCTCAGGTAGCACACGCAGGGTCGACTGCGGCGTTGTTAACGGCAGCGCCTTTGTCAATGTACTCAGCTTTGGTGTGCTGACGACGACATCGCAGCAGACCTCCGACAGCGCGAAGCACCTTGTGGGCAAGCTCGCCTATGTGCGCATCGGCACGCGTGACCTACTCACGATGCACAGCATACCCCTCGTTGCAAGGATCAATGGCGAGGAATTCAACACCGAGGCGGCGATGTTTCTGGCCTTCAACGGCAAGAGTGCGGGTCAGTTCCGCCTTGCACCAGAGGCAAAGGTCGATGATGGTATGCTCGATGTGCTGATACTCGACTACAACAATATGGCCAAGACCTGTTGGAGTATGATGCACTACTTGGTGGGTGGCAAGCCCGAGGCGGTACACTACATTCGCACCAACAAGATTGAGCTCATATCGCCCAACAACGAGCGCACGGACATCGACGGCCAGCCAGGTCCCGACTTCCCGCTCAGCATCGAGTGTCTCCCCGGTGCCCTTCAGATAAGGTGCTAAGAAGTGGCGACCACCAATGGCTGCGGGGGGGGCTAAGGAGAGTGACAAAGGATTACTTAGGAAAGCGACAAAGGATTACTTAGGATTAAGATACAATATTACGAGCTATAAATGAAGCAAGATGGCATTAAGCGAGCCTCGATAGATAGGCTTAAGTCTCGATTCGAGACAGCATACTACTCCGAGGATTTGGTGATCACACCACTTGTGATGTTTCGCGAGCTGGACGACCTTACAGCACTCATTCAGGGCGTGTCGATAGGCGTTACGGTCAGCGGTACGGCACGCATTAAGATAAACGGCAAGCTCCACGAGCTGCGCCCTAATACCCTATTTATATTCAACGAGAACACCGTCATCGAGCAGGTTAAGGCCTCGATACGCTCGTCTGGATATATGATTACCTACTCCCAGCAGTACCTCAACAGCATCCATGTCGACACTCAGGATCTGATTTCGATATACCACGGATTTCTGGATGAGCCCTGCGTGCAGATTGCCCCTGAGGAGGCGGCATACATCCACGATATCTCGAAGCTTATGCGCTCGGTACTGTGCGACTACGCCCCAACCTCGAACCGTCAGAAAATCATAAGCTCGCTCTTTGCCGCTATGTTCCACTTCGTGATGGGCATATTGCAAAAGCATACACTCCCAGGTAATGGCAGCGTGAGCAACCGCACCGACGAGCTATTTAACAAGTTCCTCGAGCTGCTGCGCCAGTATTGTAGCACGGAGCGCAGCGTGGAGTTCTACGCGATGAAGATGGACATCACGCCTAAGTACCTCTCGCTCATCCTTAAGAAAAAGAGCGGCCGCAATGCCTCGAAGCTTATCGACGAGGCTGTGGTCTACGAAGCTAAGCGACTACTCAAGTACTCAGGTCTCAGCATTAGAGAGATTGCCCTTAAGCTCAACTTCGCGTCGCAGTCTTTCTTCGGCAAGTACTTCAAGCAGCGTGTGGGCGTGTCGCCATCGCGTTATAAGATTTGGGACGGCCGCACCGACGACGCTGTTGCGCCGTCGGAGTTCACGCCAGAGCTTAAAGGCGAGTAGTGCTGCGGAGCGAGATATTTCAACCGAAATGAACAAACGAACAAACAATTAATAAATCTAAACCAACAATTTATGAAAAATCTTTTCAAGTCACTGGTGCTTTCAATAGCACTATTGTTGCCTTTCGCTGTGTCAGCACAGGAGGAGGGCTCAAAGACTACCATCAAGGTAGGCAATGACGCTGGTAGCCCAAACATCGAGTGGACTATCACAGCAGAGGAGGAGGGTGACAACATCTTCGTTATCACCTTCGATGGCGCAATCAAGGAGGGTTACCACGGCTACCCTATGACCGATTTCTCTGCTCCTATCTTCGGTTTCGAGAACGCCGAGGCTGAGGGCGATGTTGTTGAGACGCTCACTCCTGAGGAGCACGGTATCGACGAGCTCACAGGCGGTCCTGCGTACATCTACTACAACCAGGCTATCTATGTTCAGAAGATCAAGGCTCAGGCAGGTCAGAATGTAGTTGGCTTCGTTAACGCTACTATCTGCACAAACGAGGGCAACCAGTGCACTGCAAACATCGTGGACTTCACTATCCAGATGCCAGGTGAGGCGGTTGTTGCTGAGGCTGCTGCTCCAGCTGCTACCACAACTAACGGCGACCTCGATTGGAGCTCAATCATCACCGCTATCCTCTGGGGCTTTGCTGCGTTGTTGACTCCTTGCGTGTTCCCTATGGTTCCTATGACCGTATCGTTCTTCGTTAAGGGTTCACAGTCACCAGCACAGGGTCGTTTCCGTGCTACTATGTACGGTTTCTTCATCGTGGCTCTCTATGTATTGCCTATCGCTATCCTCGTGCTCCTCTCTAACGCATTCGGCACAAATGTAGCGGGCGATATCTTCAACGCTATCGGTACACACTGGATTCCTAACCTTATCTTCTTCGTAATCTTTATGGTATTTGCTGCATCGTTCCTCGGTGCATTCGAGATTACACTTCCATCATCACTCGTTAACAAGAGCGACGAGGGTGCTGATAAGGGTGGTTTGGTAGGTATCTTCTTCATGGCACTTACCCTCGTACTCGTATCATTCTCTTGTACAGGTCCTATCGTAGGTTCGGTTATCATCAGCTCAACAAGCGGTGGTGTATGGATGCCAATCATCACTATGTTCGCATTCGCATTGGCCTTTGCACTTCCATTTACCGTACTTGCGTGGTTCCCATCATTGCTTAAGAACTTGCCAAAGAGCGGTGGCTGGCTCAACTCAGTTAAGGTTATCCTCGGTTTCATTGAGGTTGCTCTCGGTCTCAAGTTCTTGATGACTGCTGACCAGACTATGCACTGGGGTATCCTCGACCGTGAGACATACCTCGCTATCTGGATCGTGGTATTCTCACTTATGGGTCTCTACCTCCTCGGCAAGCTCCGCTTTGCTCACGATGACGAGGTTAAGCATGTGTCAGTTTTCCGCCTCACACTCGCTATCGCAGTATTCTCATTCGTGGTATATATGATCCCAGGTTTGTGGGGTGCACCACTTAACGCTATCTCAGGTTACATTCCACCTATGAGCACTCAGGACTACCAGGTAAATGGTCGCTTGGAGAATGCTAACGCAGGTCGCAAGTATGCCGACTTCCTCCACTTGCCACACCAGCTCGAGGGTCACTTCGACTTCGAGGAGGCAGTAGCTGAGGCTAAGAAGCAGAACAAGCCTATCTTTGTGGATGTTACAGGTCACGCTTGCAACAACTGCCGTGAGATGGAGACTATGGTATGGAGCAACGACCGCGTATTGCCAATGTTGCGCAACGACTTCGTTATCTGCGCACTCTATGTTGACGATATGACCAAGATTGAGGATGGCAAGCGCCTCGGCTCAGTAAACGCAGCCTTCGCACAGGAGCGTTGGGGCGTTAACGCACAGCCAGGCTACATCTTGCTCGCACCAGACGGTGAGACTGTTCTTGCAGGTCCTCGTGGTTACGACACCGACATCGATGCATTCGTTGAGTTCCTCAACTCAGGCAAGTATGCTAAGTAATAACCCTTAGCATAGCAATAAAATAGGGCTACCCCACACGGGACAGCCCTATTTTATTTATGTACATTTAACCAAAGTGTGCCTAACGCAATATGGAGTATGGCGTCTAACCTTCGGCCGCCTCACGCAACACCTATACGCGCTATATCAGCCGCATTACCAGCGTTCACCACTGACACGCCCACTTGAACACGCCCCTTAACTAAAATTTAGCCACGGCACGAACACGACAATCGTAGCGTTTGTAGTTGAAGTTAGTGTGGTGACTATTCATATAAACATTGTGTGCACAGCGCTCATCGTGCTCGGTTGACGACCAGCATATTCTGTTAAGATTGTAATCTATGAGCTTTTTAGCACCACGCTCCTCGAGGGTCTTATTTACGGCATCGAACACCTCTTGATCAAGGAGCAGCGCCGCAAGCTCGTCGATAGCGGGAAGGTACCAATCGGCACCGTGCTCCCTGCACCAAATAAAGGCAGGACTCTTCTCATAATCGGCACGCGCAAGCACCTTATCCGTATTGCTATCGCCATCCGTCGTGCTCGTAGCTCCCGCCATAAACACCTCCTTTGACCAGGCGAGAGTCGCCTCGTCGAGGCTCACGATTCTGCCGTGTTCACCCCCATCCCACACCTCATAGACAACACCCTCTACGCCATTTTCAGAGAAGAAGTCGCCAACGGCATACCTCGTATCAGAGTTACGAAGTGGCCTTTGAGGCTTTATGAGCAGCGGATTTTCCGAGGCTGCTGGACGCGCCAAGCGCGAGTAGATGCTATTAGCCATAGTGTTCGATTTTATTAGTTACACTCCCTAATCGCCACCTTCGGACAGCGACACTGCGATGTAGACACAACGCATACGAGGGGCGATATAAAAGGGCCGACGAGCGGCCCATAAACTATCTATTGGAGTATTACTCCCAGAGGTTACGAGGGTAGGCACCCACCTCGATAAGACGCTCGATAGAGGCCATAAGAGCAGGTTTATCCTCCTTATAAGTCACGCCAAACCAATCAGATGTGGTGCGAAGCACGCGCATAGTAGCAGTCTTGTCGGCGATGAGTTTATTAACCATAAGCGGGATGAAGAACTCCGCCTTGAGATTCTCGATATTTGCTGCAAGGAACTCCTTGAAGTACTCAGCCGAGTAGTCGAAGTAGTCTGGTGTGAAGCCAAAGAGGTTCATCGACACAGGGGTATTCTCCTCGAGAGGCTCATCAGCACCGCCATCGTGGAAGAGGATAGTGCCATTGACGCGCTCAATCTGTGTGCGCTCGACCATACCCGTAAGGTTACCCTCCTCATCTACGGTACATACACCACGCGACACGGTACCATTCTCCGACAAGGTCTTAGAGACCTGATAGCCAACCATACAATACTTCTGGCATCTGCCCTCAAGCTGTGAGAGGTAGTCGCTGATAGTGGCATACGCCTCCTTACCGTAGAAGTCATCGGCATTGATAACGGCAAAAGGCTCGTTGATGACACCCGCAGCCATCATAACCGCGTGGTTTGTACCCCAAGGCTTAACACGACCCTCAGGCAACGCGAAGCCCTCAGGTAGGTAGTCGAGCTCCTGGAACACATACTCAACGGCGATCTTACCGCCGAAACGCTCAGCGTTGAATACCTCCTTGAACTCTGTCTCGAACGAGTGGCGAATGACGAATACCACCTTACCAAAGCCCGCACGCACAGCGTCATAGACCGAGTAGTCGATGATGGCCTCGCCGTTAGGGCCTACGCCATCCATCTGCTTGAGTGAGCCGTAGCGAGAACCCATACCTGCGGCCAATACTAAAAGTGTTGGTTTTACCATAATTATCTATTTTATTAGTTCATTTTCATAATACAAAGGTAAAAAAGTTTATTATACTTTGCAAAGTATCCATCCATTTTCGTTATATTTGCGAGAATTTATTGAATCATAACACAAGAGATATATGGCACAAAATATATGGAGCCGCTTGACCGAGAAGCAGCAACTTATAATGCGCGATAAGGAGAGTGGTGGCGAGCAGTGGAGGCTCAACATTTCGCCCCTCGCCTTCTGGGGTAGCATCGTAGCGTTCATCGTAATCGTCTTTGCCACCCTACTGCTGCTTATGGCCTACACCTCGCTCCTCGACACCCTGCCAGGTTACCGCACCAAGGCTGAGCGTCTCAACGACGAGCTTACCGAGAGTATTATGCGCCTTGACGCTATGGAGCGCAACATCAGCGATATGCTCGCATACAACGAGGCCGTAGCGCAGATTATGGGCGGCAGCACTCCCACGCTGCACTCTACCGTGATGACCGACACCATTCGATACGACAAGTCACGCATCCTACCTACGCGTGCCGACTCGCTCCTGCGTGATGCCCTTGAGCGAACAACGGGAGAGTACTCATTGTCAAATACTAAGCCACTAAAGGCCGAGGCAGCGATGTTTAGCACACCGCTTAGAGGCAGCATCACACGCCAGTTCGACGCCCCTGAGTCGAGCTACGATCTTGCCATCATCAGCATCGACGGCGACGACTCGGTAATGGCAGTAGAGAATGGCACGGTGATAAGCATCGACGACATTGTCGAGGGTAAGTACTGCGTTATGATACAGCACACGGGAGGCTACATCTCGGTCTACAAAGGTCTGGGCGAGATTCTCGTCCGCAAGGGCCAGACCGTGCAGAGCGGCTCGGTAATAGGACGCCTACGAGGTGCTAATGGCAATGGCACGGAGTCCAACGGCGAGCTCAACTTCGAGCTCTGGCGCGATGGTACCGCCGTAGACCCTGAGCGATACATCCTCTTCTAACCCACAACCCCCAAACACCGATAGTGATGAGCATTGAGAGATTAGCCATATTGGGTTCTACGGGCTCCATTGGAGTGCAGACCCTTGACATAGTACGCCGCAACTCCGACAGATTCAAGGTGTCGACACTTGTGGCGCACCATAATTGGGAGGCGCTGGCAGCACAGGCACGCGAGTTTGGTGTCGAGAGCGTTGTCATTGGCGACGAGAGGTACTACGCCGCACTCAAGGAGGCACTCCGTGGTACCGACATCGAGGTATTGGCTGGTAGCGATGCCATAAATCAGGTGGCACAAAGCTATCGTAGCGACACCCTCGTTAACGCTCTTGTGGGATATGCTGGTCTGCACCCCACATACAAGGCTATCGAAAGCGGCAAGCGCATAGCCCTCGCAAATAAGGAGACGCTGGTCGTGGGTGGCGACATCATTATGTCGGCGGCACGCCGCAAGGGTGTCGACATCCTACCTATCGACTCGGAGCACTCGGCAATTATGCAGTGCTTGGAGGGCGAGGCACGCAAGAGCATCCGCAACCTCATCATCACTTGCAGCGGCGGTGCACTGCGCAACACACCTCGCGAGGAGCTCGCTGGCGTGACGGCGGAGATGGCACTCAAGCATCCGCAGTGGTCGATGGGCGCAAAGATTACAATCGACTCGGCGACACTCGTAAACAAGGGCTTCGAGGTTATCGAGGCACGCTGGCTCTTCGACATCGAGCCTGAGCGTATCAAGGTGGTAATCCACCCGCAGTCTATCGTACACTCTATGGTTGAGTTCACCGACGGCTCGGTCAAGGCACAGCTGGGCAATGCCGATATGCACACCCCCATCAGCTACGCACTCCTCTACCCCGAACGCTCAAAGGAGGCGATGGAGCACTTCTCCATACTCGACTACCCTACACTCAGCTTTGCTGAGGTCGACAGACTCAAGTACCCTGCGCTCGACATCGCCTACGAGGTGCTCCAGCGTGGTGGCACAGCACCCTGCACGATGAACGGTGCTAACGAGGTGGCGGTGGCGGCCTTCCTATCGCATAAGTGCGGCTACCTCGACATCGTAGGCGCCATACGCTACGCATTGGACAACGCCTCGTTCGAGCAAAGCCCATCGCTCGACACCTACGATAGAGCAAATATTGAGTCGCGTGAATTGGCTGCGCGCTACTTGAAACTATAACAATAACCAACTATAAACCAACAGATTAAAGCAATTAAATTTGGAATAAAAATATGACAGGAATACTTATTCAGACACTTCAGTTCGTGGCATCGCTCTCGATGCTTGTCCTTATCCACGAGTTTGGTCACTTCATCACAGCGCGTATGTTTGGCGTTCGCGTGGATAGGTTCTACCTCTTCTTCAACCCCTGGTTCTCGCTCATTAAGTTCAAGCGAGGCGACACGGAGTATGGCATCGGCTGGGTGCCGTTGGGCGGCTATGTATCGCTCTACGACAGTCGTGAACCGCTGATGACCGAGGAGGAGAAGTTGCAATCAAAACTCGAGGAGGTAAAGAAGAGCCTCAAGGCGTGCAAGGCGGCAAAGGATAGCGAGGAGTACACAGCGCTAAGCAACGAGGTAGAGAACCTTAAGACGGCTATCGAGGAGGTTAAGGAGCGTATGCGCAACCTCCCAGCCGAGAAGAACGAGCTTCGTGGCAAGAGGGCGTGGCAGCGACTTATCGTTATGCTGGCTGGTGTTATTATGAATGTGCTCTTTGCCATCGGTATCTACACCGCTATGCTCTACACCTGGGGCGAGCAGTACTACCACAACGAGGATATGGTCAACGGCTACATATTCAACGAGGAGGCTGAGGCCCTCGGATTTGTCGACGGCGACCGCATCGTGAGCATCGACGGCGAAAGCATCGGCAATGTGGCGGAGATTAACGAGCGCCTGCTCATCGTAGACCACGACTTGAATGTCGAGGTACTCCGTAATGGCGAGGCACATAGCTTCACGCTCGCAATGGCCGACCTTGTAGATATGCGTGAGAGGGGCGCGTACAAGGGCTTCATCGGCGAGTTCGTTCCATTTGTAATCAACGGTGTAGAGCGTGAGAGCACCGCAGAGGCAGGCCTTATGGTTGGCGACCGTGTGGTTGCGATTAATGGCACCGAGGTTAGCGACTTCGTTGGCTCGACACACCTACTTCAGGAGGCTAAGGGCAGCGAGGTAAGCATCGTCGTGGAGCGCGGCGAGGGCGAGATTGTTGAACTCACCATCCCCGTAGACGAGAATGGAACAATAGGCATCAAGGTTGCCACCGTGGCACCTCGCCGCTATGAGTATGGCTTCTGGGAGTCGATACCTGCGGGCTTTGCTGAGACGGGCAAGCAGATTTCGTCGTACTGGAATCAGCTCGTGATGATGGTCAACCCCGACACCAAGCTTTACAAGGAGATGGGCGGTTTCATCTCCATCGGCAGCATCTTCCCTGAGGTGTGGAACTGGTATAACTTCTGGAGCATCACAGCACTACTCTCGGTAATCCTTGCCGTTATGAACCTGCTGCCTATCCCTGTACTCGATGGTGGCCATGTGCTCTTCACACTCTGGGAGATGATTACGGGCCGCAAGCCAAGCGAGAAGTTTATGACCATAGCGCAGAACATCGGCTTCTACATCCTTCTTGCGCTACTCATCTACGCCAACGGTAGCGATATACTTCGCCTTTTTAGCTAACGACTATGGCAAAGAGTAAGAGTGTATTCTTCTGCACCTCGTGCGGCAACGAACTCACGAAATGGATGGGTCGATGCCCCGCCTGCAACGAGTGGGACACCATCAAGGAGCAGGTGGTGACGACATCCAAGACCGTAGCTATGCAGCGCAGCAGCGCAGAGCTTAATCGTGAGCCTCGCCTCGTGCAGGATATCGTGACCAACACCACGCAGCGCATCGATACCGGCATCAAGGAGGTGAACCGCGTGCTGGGCGGAGGTCTTATCCCCGGCTCGCTGATACTTCTGGGTGGCGAGCCAGGCATTGGTAAGTCGACACTTATGTTGCAGATAGCCCTCACGGATAATGGTCTCAAGACGCTCTATGTGTCGGGTGAGGAGTCGGAGGAGCAGATTAAGATGCGTGCTACGCGCATAGGCATACGCAACAATAACTGCAACATCTTCACCGAGACACGCCTCGAGGAGATAGTTCGCCAAATCGAGTCACTGCGACCCGAAATTGTCATCATCGACTCAATCCAGACCCTCTTTACCGAGCTTGCCGAGTCGACACCTGGCAGCACCACACAGATACGCAGCTGCACAACGCAACTTCTTGGCGTAGCGAAGCAGCTCGGTATAGCGATATTTATCATCGGCCACATCACCAAAGATGGCTCGATTGCCGGACCTAAGATTTTGGAACACATCGTCGATGTGGTGCTTCAGTTCGAGGGCGATAACAACCTCACATACCGCATCCTCCGAGGACACAAGAACCGCTTTGGCTCAATAAATGAGATTGGCGTCTTCGAGATGTACGACGCTGGTCTCAAGGAGATTGACAGCCCCTCGGAGCTACTCACCACCAATGCCCGTATGCCACTTACGGGTTGCATCACAGGCGCTACACTCGACGGTATGCGCCCCTACCTTATCGAGGTGCAGTCCCTCGTCGGCAATGCCACCTACGGCACGCCGCAGCGCTCAGCGACGGGATATGACCAGAGGCGTATGAATATACTCCTCGCCGTATTGGAGAAGCGTGCCGGTATGAACCTCTACCAGAAGGATGTGTTCCTCAACTTTGCGGGTGGCTTCAAGATTGCTGACCCAGGTATGGACCTTGCCGTAGCGGGAGCCATTATGTCGTCGTTCTACGATAAGCTACCGCAGGAGGGCACCTGCTGTGCTGGCGAGGTAGGTCTTTCGGGTGAGGTGCGCCCAGCACCACGCACCGAGCAGCGCATAGCCGAAGCAGCACGCCTTGGCTTTAAGCGCATCATCGTCTCGGAGTATGTGGAGCTAAACGCGCAACGCTCATACGGCATCGAGATCATCAAGCTCACGAACATCGAGCAGCTTCCACGAGCGCTGTTTCAGTTTCGTAGCGAGTGATGGCCTCGGTGGCGCACTACAACGGTAGTTGCACATATTACGGTATAGATTTTGAGACTCTCTCGCACAGATACGAGGGGGTCTTAAATTTTAATACCATATACTATGAGAACAACCGATTTCAACAATATCATCACTGCCGAGAGGCTCATCCTTGTGGACTTCTATGCCTTGTGGTGCGGGGCGTGCAGGGTCATCGACCCGACCCTTGACCGCCTGGCATTGGCGATGAGCGATATCACCACAGTGCTGCGCATCGACATATCCTCAGCCTCGAGCAGCGACCTTGTGCGGCGCTACAATATCGTCTCCGTACCCACGCTTATGCTCTTTCGACGAGGCGAGGTGTGCTGGCGGTATAGCGGCGTGATATCCTTCGAGCGACTGTGCCGAGTCCTGCGCCGCCACAATGCGGGAAGCACATATTAACACAAAGGGGGTGTCCCACTTGGACATCCCCTTATTACACATAGACTCATACCCCTAAAGATACTCGAGTCGCCACTCCAACTCCTCGACGATATACTGCTTGACCTTGGTATCGGCGAGTCTATCCAAAAGGATTGGAATACCCACCTTAACCGACTTATCTCGCGATGCGACATAGAGCAGCAATGCCACCACCGCAGCAGCAATGTAGTGCGACTCAGGGTTAGCCTTAACAGCATTCTCCACCGCTATGAATGCCACCTCCGATGTCGTACGCTCGTTTCGCGAGGCAGCCATAAGCGATGCGTAGGCCACCATCTCGTTGCTCTCCGTTGACCACACACCCATAAGCGAGTTGATATCGTAAATCTTCGAAAGAAGCGCAAACGCCAGCTCCTCAGCAAGCTCAGCATTTGCTATTCCACGCGACCAGAATGGGAACTCGTGCGTGTCGATCATCTTAGGGTCGGCGATATGGCACGCCAAGAGCTTGAGCTCGCGCACCTGCTGCTGGTAGAGGTACTTAGCAAAGGCGTAGTCCTTAGTCTCGTTAGATGCAATCTCTCGCAGCGTGGCGATGCTAACGCCATAGTTGAGGCCATAGTTCTGACCGTGTTGTGCCATACTCTCTGACACAGCTCCGTTCATCTCCTTGCGCACCCTACCCAAGAGGGCTATCATTCGTTGTGTATTATCCATAGTAAAGCTATTAACGCTGTGGCTGCAAGAACATTACAGTCTCGCCAAACTCGTATATTGGCAATATGCGGCTTGTGAGCACCTCCTGACCAAGTACCACCTTAACCTCAGCGTTATTGGCGTAGCGGTATGCCACCGTACCCTTAACATCGCTCTGTGGTAGACTCATCGCCGTTGGCGTAATCACCACCATAACGATATCGCCCGTAAGGTCACTCTTTGCCACGATGCCATCCTCGTGGTTGAAGCGCGCAACGATGGTTGTCTTCTGCTCAGCATCGACGGGGATAACCACGCGCTGCGACTCTACCGAGGTCTCGCTCTTGCCATAGAAGAGCTCGAGGTATGCCTGCTCCATACGATCAATCTCCCTAAGTGCGCTCTCCAAGCCACCGCCATAGACACCATCACCAAGCTCACCGGTGATAAGGTCAAGGCGCGAACGACGCAACAAGAAGATATGCTCTGCCGCCTCCGTAGCTGCACTCTCCGTGCCACGCTCGACACTCGACATACGATCTATCGGCAGCGGGCTATAACCCATATATACGGGTGCGTTGTGTGTCGTTGCCTCACGCTTATCAGCATAGTATGCCTCACCCTGAAGCACACCCACATCGGCCTTAACAAGTTCATACTCGTCTCTATCGACCAGCGAGGCGCGTGTACCGAGGAGCTTCTGCGCATAGCGCGCATAAGGGCCAGCGGTGAAGGTCGTATGCTCGACAACAAGGTCGACAACGAGTGTCGTTGTAGCCTCCGCCACCACGACATTACCATCCTCCTTATATACACCCACGCGCTGCTTAACCACCTGCTGTGCCGAAGCATCGTAGATGGCTACAAGGGCAAACATTGTTGCAAGTATCTGAAATAGTCGTCTCATAATATTGTTTTTATACTAATGCCACAAAGATAGGGATTATTTTGCCTCAATCAAAACATTAGGTAGAACTCTTGTGTTAACTCTCTATATTTAGCCGTGTACTCACCTCGCGCATCCTGAATCGTCAGCTCCTCGCAGCGTGGCATCATAGGCTCGCTACGCAGCACAAACTCCATAAGCACACGCTTTGGCGCCTCACGCTCACGCGTCACGACATCGAGCTGGCGACTAAGCCACAAGCGCTCGAACGCCACACGACGAAAGCGCGCAGCACATTCGGCAGGTAGGATTATACTGAGCCGTCCGCCATCCGTTAGCAGTCGCTCCGCCGCCGCAACGATATCCTCATAGGCAAGGGTCGTGGTATGTCGCGCCGTCGTGCGCTCAGCATCGGGCGAGAGCACCGCATCGACAAAGAATGGTGGATTGCTAACGATATGGTCAAACTTTACCTCACTGCGAAACTCCCTCAGGTCGGCACACTCGACTTCGATACGCTCGCCCCACGCACTCCTATCGGCATTACCACGCGCCTCCGTGGCTGCCGCAGCCACGATGTCAATCGCTACGATACGCGCCTCGGGGCTACGCTGCGCCGCCATAAGTGAAATAAGCCCCGTACCCGTACCCGCATCGAGGATACGCCTACTTGTCGCCACATCGGCCCACGCACCCAGGAGCACGCCGTCGGTGCCTATCTTCATTGCCGATAGGCTGTCGTCGATAGCAAACTGCTTGAAGCGAAACATAATTAATCGAAGAGGTGAGTTATGCCAACGCCAAAGAGCGAGTAGTCGTAGCGCACAGGGTCGTCGCCATTAAACCTGCGGAGGTTATCGGTAAGCTCCTCGACCGCCTTCCAATCGCTCTGCTTGCGGCTAAGGAGCCCAAGCTCGCGTCCCATACGACCCGTATGAACATCAAGCGGCATATATAGTGCCGACATAGGTATGCGCTGCCATAGGCCAAAGTCCACACCCCTATCGTCGCGTCGCACCATCCACCTAAGGTACATACTCAGGCGCTTGCACGCCGCACCCTTGTCGATCGACGACATATGCTTCTCCGAGTGAGGATTATGCTCTGCGGCGTGAAACTCCTTGCGAAACTCCGAGAGTACGGGGCGCAGGTCGTTATAATACTCGTAGCGCTGCTCAAAGAAGGCGCCAATACCACCCCACTTCGATATTATGTATCGCATACCACGCACGAAGTCCTTGAAATCCTCGCCATTGAATGTTCGGTGCACATAGCTACCCAGCGCATCAATCTCCTCATTCGAAGCATTAACCACGAAGTCGTATGGTGCGTTGTCCATATATCGCATCATACGATGCGCACTCTTGACTATCGCCTTGCGGTTACCCCACGCAATGGTGGCAGCGAGTAGTCCCGCAACCTCCCTATCGCCCTGCGTAGTGAACGAGTGTGGCACGCTGATAGGGTCGGCCTCGATGAACTCCTCGTTATTAAACTTATCGTGAAGCCCCTCCAGAAGGTCGTACATCTCGCCAAAGGTCATATTATCGTACGATTGTGCCATCTTGCATAACGATTTTTCTGTCGGAGCGCAGTGCGAGGGTCTCGTCGTGCGTGACGATGAGGAATGTCTGCCCTGTGCGCTCACGAAGTTCGAAGAATAGGTTTTGTATGTCGTCGCGTGTCTGCGTGTCGAGGTTACCCGTAGGCTCGTCGGCAAGGACTATGGCGGGATCGTTGATGAGCGCACGCGCAATAGCTACGCGCTGCTGCTCACCACCCGACAGCGAGTGAGGCTTATGCTCCGTGCGATGCGACATCGCCACCATATCGAGCAGCTTACGCGCGCGCACCTCTGCATCCTTACGCCCTGCGCCAGCGATGAGCATCGGCATCATCACATTCTCCAGCGCCGTAAACTCGGCAAGCAGGTGGTAGGATTGGAATATGAAGCCTATGCGCCTATTGCGAAACTCCGACAGCGCACCATCGCTAAGCGTCGAAAGGCTGACGCCATCGACCACCACATCGCCACTATCGGCCTTCATCAGCGTGCCGGCAATCTGCAAAAGCGTACTCTTGCCCGCGCCACTTGCACCGACAATGGAGACAATCTCACCACGCGACACCTCCAACGAGACGCCGTGCAGCACCTCGAGCTCACCAAAACTCTTCTTTATATCCTTAAGTTGAATCATCCTCTCTTGAAATATTTATTCGCCAGCTGCATCACCTGCACCGTAGGCGCCACATCGTGCACACGCAGTATCGCCGCACCCGTACGCAACGCCTCCCACGCAAGGGCCAATGAGCCTGGGAGCGACTCCTCTGCGGTAATGCCGAGGCTTTTGTATATCATCGACTTACGCGACACGCCAACGAGAAGCGGATAGCCCAGCTTCCTGAGTCTATCTATGCCAAGCATAAGTTCGTAGTTCTGCTCGATGCTCTTTGCAAAGCCAAAGCCGGGGTCGAGGATAATCCTCTCCCTCTTGATACCCTCACTCTCGAGGTATTTCACCCTCTCCCTAAAGTAGGCAACAACACCCTCGACAACACCATCATCGTAGTTGGTCATCTGCTGCATCGTCGCAGGCGTGCCACGCATATGCATCGCCACATATGGCACTCCGAGGCGCGCAACAGTAGACACCATAGCCTCATCAAGCTCGCCCGCAGATATATCGTTCACGATGACATCGCCATACTCCGCCACTGCACGCTCAACGATAGCTGCTCGGAAGGTGTCGATAGATACCACAACGCCCTCCTTCGTCGCCTTCACAGCCTCAAGGCCAATCTTCACCCTGCGCCACTCCTCCTCCACCGACACCTCGGCAGCACCTGGACGCGAGGAGTAACCACCAAGGTCGACAATCGTAGCACCCTCACGCACGCACCTCTCGATGCTGCGCAGCGCCTCCTCTACACTAGCATTACGGCTACCTGAGTAGAACGAGTCGGGCGTGAGGTTTATGATAGCCATTGTATGGCTATCGCGAAGGTTAATGTTTGTTGGTGCGAGAATCATAGCACAAACGGCGGTGTAACTGTTCTACATCTTCACGAAGGTCGTCGATGTCGATATTCACTATGGCATACTTAGCCCTATCGGCGCGTTCGTCGTCGCTCATCTGGTTCTTGATGCGAGCCACGACCTGCTCCCTCGTAGCACCGTCACGAGCCATAGCGCGCTCGATGCGCAGCTCCTCGGGCGCCATAACAACAACAGTTGAGTCGACACTACCCTCAAGGCCTGCCTCGAAGAGTATCGCCGACTCAAAGATTACATAGTCGCCCTCGGCGCGCTCTGCCCACGCCTGAAAGTCTGCCATAACGGCAGGATGAACGATGGCATTGAGGGCCGCAAGCTCCTCCGCTGAGCCAAATACTCGCGAGGCAAGGTAGCCCCTATTAAGTCCCTCGTCGGTGTAGCACTCCGCACCAAAGCACTCGATAATGGCCTCACGCAGCGTCGCATCCGTAGCCATAAGCTCCTTAGCGCGCACATCGGAGTTATAGAGCGCAACGCCCATATCCTCGAGGATGGCCGAAACCGTGCTCTTGCCCGAACCAATGCCTCCCGTTATACCGACCTTATACATATAATATAATTTATATCGTTAACAATATTCCTCGGCCGTCGCACCTCAATAACTACGGCTCAAGACTCTCAATAGTAGGGAGCTTACTTACCGCCACCACATCGACATCGTTCATACGCGATGCCAAGGCCTGCTGCATAGAGTGGCCCGTAATGTGGCGATAGGTCTTGCCACTATCGTCCGTAACCTCCTTATCGAAGCTAAGCTCGCTCGATGCAATCTCGAAAACAGTCTCATCGAAGGCCATAGTGTAGCCAATAAGGTTAGTACCCTTACCACGAATAGTGCAGCCAACATCGAAGCTGGTGCCGTCGATAACAACGGTAACGGTATGGTCCGTAGTATAGGTATCGCCCAACTTAGTGATATACCACAGAATGAAGGCTGCCACAAGCATCGTGACATATGCTGGCGATATGTAGCTACCGAGGCGGCCAAAGAAGCCCTTTATCTCTCCCATAATCGATATAATTACAATTAATAACAAATTCTCACCCCCGCAATGAGGGAATCATTTGCAAAGATAGTAAAAGATAACAAAAAAATAGGTTGCAACCTCGAAAGATTGCAACCTATCTCTAATTATTGGATATGCTTAGTCGACCATTACTCCTCAACATCAGCCTCGAGACCCTTACCGCCCATCTTACGCTGAAGGTCGTAAGCGATAGGAGTTGCGATGAATACTGATGAGTAGGTACCGATAACAATACCGAGGATCAACGCGAAGACGAAACCACGGATAGTCTCACCACCGAAGATGAAGATCGCAAGGAGGGTTACCAATGTAGTACCAGAGGTGTTAACTGTACGCGACAAAGTAGCGCAGATAGCGTTGTCGATATTAGTCTTGATATCACGCTTTGGATAGAGACCGATGTACTCACGAATACGGTCGAAGATAACCACTGTATCGTTGATAGAGTAACCGATGATAGTCAAGATAGCAGCAATGAACGCCTGGTTAACCTCAAGGTTGAATGGCATAATAGCATACAACATTGAGAAGATACCAATAACGAGGAGTGCGTTGTGTGCCAAAGCAACGGTTGCACCCATAGCCCACTGCCAACGACGGAAACGAACTGCGATGTAGAGACCGATAGCAACGAGTGCGATGAGAACCGCAATGATTGAGTTTACGGTCATCTCAGATGAGATAGACTCGTTAACCTGCTCTGATGATACGATACCCCACTGTGATACGCCGTCACCAGCTGTACGGAACTCCTCGAAGCCGAAGTCGTCGATAGTGAAGTACTTGTCCAAAGCAGCGAACAAGAGACGGTCAACAGCGTCGTTAGCCTCCTCGCCATCGAGACCCTCTGGCTGGTACTGAGTAACGATACGAACCTGGTTGTTGTCACCGAACTGCTTAACCTCAACAGATGAGTTAGCAGCATCAGCCACAGCCTCGAACTCAGCAGCTACGCTGTCACGGATATCCTCAACATTGATAGTCTCGTTGAACTTAACAACATATGAGCGACCACCAGTGAACTCAACGCCCTGGTTCAAACCGAGTGTGAGAAGCGAGATAACTGAGGCGACTACCAAGATACCTGATACGAGGTACGATACCTTACGCTTAGAGATGAAGCTAAACTTGACATTCTCCAAGAAGTTCTCTGAGAACTTACGAGAGAATGAGATATCGCCACGGCGTGCCACGCGCGACTCAATAAGTACGCGTGTGATGTAGATAGAGCAGAACAACGATGTAATGATACCGATCACGAGGGTTGTAGCGAAGCCCTTAACAGGACCTGTACCGAAGAAGAAGAGAACGATACCGGTGATGATAGTTGTGAGGTTACCGTCGATAATCGCTGAGTAAGCGTTCGAGAAACCATCCTTGATAGCGAGCATAAGGCCCTTACCACCACGCAACTCCTCCTTAATACGCTCGAAGATGATGACATTAGCATCCACTGCCATACCCATAGTGAGCACGATACCTGCGATACCTGGGAGTGTCAACACTGCGCCAAATGATACCAATACGCCGAAGAGCAAGAGTACATTGAACACGAGTGCGATGTTTGCACACCAACCAGCGCCCTTGTAGAAGAGAGCAACATAGAGGAGTACAAGAAGGAACGCGAGTACGAATGAAGTAAGACCCGCAGCGATAGACTGTGCACCGAGTGATGGACCTACAACCTCAGAGTAGATGATAGTTGCAGGAGCTGGTGACTTACCAGAGTTAAGTACGCTTGCCAAGTCCTCGGCCTCCTGAGCGGTGAAGTTACCAGTGATAGATGACGAGCCTCCGTCGATACGCTCGTTAACGCGTGGTGCTGAGTACACATAGTTATCCAAAACGATAGCAATCGGACGACCTGCGTTAGCGCCTGTGATGTTACCCCACTCGATAGCAGTCTTTGAGTCCATAGTCATCGATACCTCGAAGCCACCGTACTGACCACCTGCTGCACGAGCGTTGGTGATGCCTGAGCCATCCAATACTGGAAGCATAGCACCATCCTTACCCTTAAGTGCGTAGAGGAGGAAAGTACCCTTTGAGCTATCCAATGAGCTCTTGTTTGACCACGCAAGCTTCACATCTGCTGGGATCAAAGCGCTCACGCCATCGATAGCGAGGTACTCGTTGATAAGCTGGATGTTGCTCTTCTCAGCAGCTGCTACAACAGGCTCCATTACGCTGAACATCTGAGTAGTGCCGTCACCAACAGGTGCTGGGTAAGAGGTTGCGAGGAGCTCGCTAAGTGGAGTAAGGCTAACCTCAGCCTCGTCCTCACCCTGTGCGAGGAGGTAATCGCGAACGATAGCGTCAGCGTCAACGAACAACGCCTGCATAATATCGTTAGCGTCCTCTGCGTCGCATACAGTCCAGAACTCGAGGTTTGCGGTAGAGGCCAAAAGCTTACTTACGCGCTCTGGCTCCTTAACGCCTGGGAGCTCAACCATAATGCGGTTAGTACCTGCGATGTGCTGAATGTTAGGCTGTACAACACCAAGAAGGTCGATACGAGTTGCCAACACCTCGTTCATCTTAGCTACTGAGCCCTCGATGTGACCCTTAAGCTCTGATGCGATAGTAGCTGCATCAGCGGTGTTGTAGATAGCCATAAGATCCTCCTCAGACATTGCTGCAACATAAGCGTCAACAGCAGCTGCTGGGCTCTCCATCTTATCTGCCTCCTTGAGTGCTGCCTCGATGCTATCACGAAGAAGGTTGTTCGATGCTACTGCGATGTCGTTGTAAGCGTTGGTACGGATAACATCCACCGCCTTAATCTCGAGCATCACATTCATACCGCCCTTGAGGTCGAGACCCAAGTTAAGCTCCTTCTCCTTACACTCACCATAAGTGTAGCCCAGATAGACACTCTTGTCCCACCTCTCGTCGAGGTATGCCTGGGGATTCTCCTGCTCAGCAGCCTCCGCCTCGATATTGCGTGTAACGAAGGTGAATGAGAGCTGCCAGATGCTAGCAATACCCAAAAGCACTGCTAACCACTTGATAATTCCTTTACTCTGCATTGTTAGAAAGTTTTGTTATTTGTTATTGTTTATGTATTTTTCTGGTCAATATTGGTAATTCCCAGCACTTTAACGGCTCGAATACAAAAATATTCGCGCGTTAATCGTGCAAAGATAGAAAAAAAATCGCAATCCACAAACTTGGACTGCGATTATTTGCTAATATTTAGAGGTATAGTGCTACTTAGTGCGCAGCTCTACGATGTAATCTGTGCTATCGCTCACCTGACCACACTCCAAGAGAATACCTCCCGATACCTTCTGGAACTTGACAGGCTTGTTCGTGCCGAACTCCTTAGCCTCCACAACCTTACACTCCAGAGGGAGGTAGATTGCATCCTGCTCAAGCTCGAAGATATGCACAAAGAGACGGTCGCCCTTACGCGTTGTGCAACCCCACTCCTGAGGCTTCACATCACCCGCCTCGGTAGCATAGACGGTCTGGCCATTTGCAGCGAGCCACTCACCCATCTCCTTCATACGCTCTACGGCCGTAGCTGGCAACTCACCATTAGGCTGAGGGCCTACATTGAGCAGAAGGTTGGCCCCCTTACCCGCAGCACTTACAAGGTAGCGAACGAGTGTACGAGTAGACTTATAGTCCTGATCTGCAACCTTATAACCCCACATACCGTTCATCGTCTGGCAGGTCTCCAAAGGCAGGCGACTAATCGACTGACCCGAAAGGCCGTGGCTATTCTCACCAGGGAGATCGCGCTCAAAAATCTGGATATCCTCACCCTCGAAAGGTGTCTGGTGGTGGTTATTTGCCACGAGGCATCCAGGCTGTAACGAGTGCACCAACGCGTACTGCTCGTCGAGCTGCCAATCGAATGGCGCAGGGTCCTCGTCGTGATCCCACCAGCCGTCGAACCAAATGGCACGAATCTTACCATAGTTGGTCAAAAGCTCGGTAATCTGGCGATTCATAAAGTTATAATAGCTCTCCCAGCTAATCTTCTCCTTATCACGACCTGTCACCCAATATCCCGTTCTACCGCGTGGGTAGTCATCGCGTGACCAGTCAGCGTGCGAATAGTAGAAGTGAAGTGCAATATCCTGCTTCTCGCACGCATCGGCTAACTCCTTGAGTACATCGCGCTTAAATGGCGTAGCATCTACGATATCGAACTCCGACTCAGCGGTATCCCACATCGAGAAGCTATCGTGGTGGCGCGAGGTGATGCAAATATACTTAGCACCCGAAGCCTTGATAGCTGCCACCCACTCTTGAGCATTGAAGCGGTGAGGGTAGAAGGCATCGGCAGCCTTGGCATACTCGTCACGGTTGAGGCCAGCGTTCTGCAAGTACCACTCGCCCTGAGCGAACATACTGTATATACCCCAGTGGATGAAGATACCGAATCTATCCTCGGCAAACTCCTTCTGCGACTTGCGCACCTCCTCCGAGGGCTGGTATCCCTGCGCCGATAGCGAGATAATGCTCAGCGCACATAGAAGTGTTAAAGTAAGTTTTTTCATAGTTTTAGGTTTTAGGCTTTTTAATCCATCTTCAGCACAGCAAGGAACGCCGACTGTGGCACCTGTACAGAGCCCACCTGACGCATACGCTTCTTACCGGCCTTCTGCTTCTCGAGGAGCTTACGCTTACGCGAGATATCACCACCATAACACTTAGCAGTCACATCCTTACGCACCGCCTTAACCGTCTCACGAGCGATAATCTTAGCACCGATAGCCGCCTGAATAGCGATATCGAACTGCTGGCGTGGAATCAACTCCTTAAGCTTCTCACACATCTTACGACCGAAGTCGTAGGCGTGGTCGGCATAGATGAGCGACGACAGGGCATCGACAGGCTCGCCGTTGAGCAGGATATCGAGCTTTGCGAGCTTACTCACCTGGTATCCCGTACGATGGTAGTCGAACGAGGCGTAGCCCTTAGAGATACTCTTGAGCTTATCGTAGAAGTCGAAGACAATCTCCGAGAGAGGCATCTCGAAGTTCACCTCCACACGGTCCTGCGTGATGAAGGTCTGGTTCTTCATAACACCACGCTTGTCGATACAGAGCTTAAGCACATTACCGAGGAAGTCGGCCTTGGTGATAATCTGCGCCAAGATATATGGCTCCTCAATCTTTGCCACCTTGGTAATCTCTGGCAGACCCGATGGGTTGTGCACCTCGAGCTCCTCGCCCAATGTCGTGGTGATGTGGTACGACACATTAGGCACGGTGGTAATCACATCCATATCAAACTCACGATAGAGGCGCTCCTGAATAATCTCCATATGGAGCAGACCGAGGAAGCCGCAACGGAAGCCGAAGCCGAGGGCAAGTGAGCTCTCTGGCTCGAAGGTAAGCGAGGCGTCGTTGAGCTTAAGTTTCTCGAGCGAAGCGCGCAAGTCCTCATACTGGTCAGCCTCGACGGGATATACGCCCGCAAAGACCATTGGCTTAACATCCTCAAAGCCAGCGATTGCCTCCTTAGCAGGATTCTCCACCGAGATGATGGTATCACCCACCTTCACATCGGTCGAGTTCTTGATACCTGAGCAGATGTAGCCCACATCGCCCGCCTTAATCTCGTCACGAGCGACCATCTTTAGCTTGAGCACACCAATCTCGTCGGCATCGTACTCGCTGCCTGTATTGAAGAACTTGACTTGCTCGCCCTTGCGGATTGTACCGTTGAAGACACGGAAGTAGGCGATGACACCTCTAAATGGATTAAACACCGAGTCGAAGATAAGGGCCTGCAATGGTCCATTGGGGTCACCCTCAGGCGCTGGCACGCGCTCGATGATAGCCTCAAGCACCTCCTCGACACCCTGACCCGTCTTACCCGACGCCAGAAGGATATCCTCATCCTTACAGCCAATAAGGTCGATAATCTGATCCTTAACCTCGTCGATCATAGCCGACTCGCAGTCAATCTTATTGAGTACGGGGATAATCTCAAGATCCTGGCCAAGAGCGAGGTAAAGGTTCGAGATGGTCTGCGCCTGAATACCCTGCGTAGCATCCACAACAAGGAGAGCACCCTCACATGAAGCGATGGCGCGCGACACCTCGTACGAGAAGTCGACATGTCCTGGGGTATCGATAAGGTTGAGGGTGTACTTCTGGCCGTTACGAGCGTTATACTCCATCTGAATGGCGTGGCTCTTAATGGTGATACCCTTCTCGCGCTCGAGGTCCATATCATCGAGCACCTGCGCCTGCATCTCTCGCTGGTTCAAGGTGTTGGTCTTCTCCAACAATCGGTCGGCAAGAGTACTCTTACCGTGGTCGATATGTGCAATAATACAAAAATTTCGTATGTTCTTCATCGTGCGATGTAATTTATTGACATAGTATAGCGCGCAAAGATAATATTTTTTTCGGGAACTTCAATACACCGTCGCAACATTAGCTCCATATTATGCTCTAACACCCAATTTTACGCCACCCCACCACAAACAAAAGGAGCTGCCCCACTAAGGACAGCTCCACGCTTTACAATCTCCTAACGAGCCACTACTCTGGATCAGCTGGTTTGAACGCCTCTGACATATAGACGGTAGTGGTAGGACCATTATCAAAGCCCCAAACAACAACCACATACTCATAGAAGCCATATACAGAGTTGTTCAGCTGCGAGTTAGTGAGCGACTGCTTGCCGGTGAAGAGACGCTGCTCAATCTGGTTATCGTAATCAGGGATAAGGTATGCGATAAGCTCATCATAGCTCTTATCTGCCTCTGGGCCATAAGCAGACACCACACTTGCCTTCTGTACAGTCACATAATACTGAGCCTCAGGATCTGATGGAGTAATGGTGAAGTTAACAGACGACTTTGTCATTGAATCGATAGCGATATCGAATGTGCAATCCGATGGAGTTGGTGTTTCTGTTGAGAACTCCTTGGTTGCCATCTGCGATACGGCATTACCCTCAGCATCCAAAGCGATACAATAGAACACATAGTCTGTTGACCACTGGAGCTTCTGGATATCATCCTTCACATAAAGAGTATTGTTACCATACTTCATATCGTAACCCATAAATGTTGTCCAAGGGCTGCCATACGATGCTGCATAGTCCTCCCAAATAGAGCGACGCTTAGCAAGAATCTCCTCTTCGGTAGTAGCAGCAAACTCCTCAGTTGTGTAGATACCGAAGATGTAACCCTCCTCCAACTCTGTAACAACAGAGATTACAGCATCACGCCAAGTGATATCGCTAACAGCAACAGTGAAGAGACCATCCGATGGTACTGGCATAGTAAGAACTGACTCATACTCGAGGAATGTAGTCGCCTCATTAAGCTCTGCATCGTAACCAAAGGCAACAACATAGTAGTTAGTCTCAGGCTGAAGACCCTCAAAGGTGATAGACTGCGAACCGGTGTAGAGAGCATCAGCTGATACATCTGCCAATGCCTCGTAGAAGTATGATGCACCATAGTCGTCGCCAAACTGCTCAGCTGTGATGCACGCTGCAAAGTAGGTAGCCTCCTCGATATTAACATCTACCCAGCAAGT
The DNA here is from genome assembly GCA_017631255.1 of Alistipes sp. GTDB lineage: Bacteria > Bacteroidota > Bacteroidia > Bacteroidales > Rikenellaceae > Alistipes. The sequence continues at coordinate 69,897 of JAGBTP010000018.1, read as the reverse complement.
TACGCTCTGGTGGTCGACATCCTCAATCTCCAACCAAAGGCTTACCTCCACAACCTCAGCCTCTGGCTTGAATACATCCGAAACATAAACCTCGGTAGTAGGGCCATTGTTGAAGCCCCAGATAACCACCTGGTACTCGTGGAGAGTGTCAATATTCTTGTTGATGTCGGCATTGGTGAGTGACTGCGAACCAGCAAACACTAAGTTCTGAATCTGCTCGTCGGTCTTATCGAATGTGAGGTCCCAAATCATATCCTCCCAAGTCTCGGTCGCACCCTCACCGAAGAAGCGGTCAACATAGCGCTTATCCTGGATAGTGAGGAAGTATGGGTCGTCGTTGGTAGTAGTAACGGTGAAAGCTACGCTTGACTCTGTGAGCTCGCCAATCTCCACAGCAAAAGTGTTCTGTGAAGGCTCTGGAGTTGCGGTGGCAAACTCGAGGGTAGCAACATTTGCTGTCTGGAAGCCCTCGTCATTCATACCGAACGCGTAGATTACATACTCGGTAGACCAACGGAGGTTGTAGTACTCGCTAACCATAATGGTCTTAGTAGCACTCTGCTGGCAGTAGTGCATATACTTCTGCCAAGTGTCGAGCTCAGGGTAGTTGTTGATACCATCCAATACATCCTGCTCCCAGCCGGCGATGCGTGCAGCAACGATAGACTCAGGATTCTCGGCATAGAGCTCATCCCACTCTGTCTTCTCGATAATGTCGAACACATACTCCATAGACTCGTCCGATGGCAACATCTTAACATAAGCCTCACGCCAAGTTACTGTACCATCAACAAGCTCCATAGCGATGCTCTCGACGATCTCGAAGTCAGCAGTAACAATCGCATCGCTAATATAGTAATCAGTAGTATATGCCTTAGCCTCAGCATCGTAGCCGAAGTACAACACAGCGTATGGAGTCTCAGCAGTAAGATCCTCTACGGTAATGGTCTTAGCACCACGGTATGCCTCGCCATCGGTAATCATAAGTGCAGCGGTCATCGCCACATCACGATCCTCAGCAACCTCATCCAAGGTGCAGAGCTTAGCATAGAAAGGTGCATCCTCCTTGTTAGGAGTAACGGTAAAAGTTACGGTTGTCGAGGTTACCTCGCCTACGCTGAGCGCAAGCTCGAGTTTTGTCTCAGGCTGTGGCTCTGGACCTGGACCTGGCGTTGGCTCTGGCTCAGTGCTCTTGGTACAAGCAGCAAGCATCATAACTGCTGCGAGTGTCCACATTGAAAGGCTTAAAATATTTCTCATAATCGTTCGTGTTATTAGTTTTTTAGGTTATTGTCAGTTTACTGTGGTGTCGAGCCTGTAGTGAATGGAAATACGCTGAGCGATGTTGTTGCACCATTCTCGTCCATACCGAATACAAATACGGCATACTCACGATCGGGTCTGAGCAGAATCTCACGCTCGGTGAAGCAGTCGAACTCGTAGTCGCCGCTCTTGTACATCTCTGGCAACTGCGACGATGGACGCTGCGCGTTGTAGAGAATCTGGCTCATAATGTAGTCATCATCGCTGCGACCTGTGTTATCCTCGGTGAAGTACCAGTCATACCAGTTTTTATTGGTAATGGTAGCAAAATACTTCTCCTCCTTGTTTGAAGGTACGATAGTAGCCTTTGCTCTCCAACCACGAAGAGGACCCTCTGAAGTGTTCTCCTCGTACCAATTTACATCAATATTTGGCACCTCAAAGGTCATCGACGATGCACTAGGAGCTGCGGTCTTAAAGGTACGACGAGTGATGTTGGTAGTAACCTCACCCTTAGTGGTTACGCCATACACCCACACGATGTACTCTGTATCCCACTCGGCAACCAACACAAGGTCATCGGTGCTATATGTCGCCGTGCCAACATTTGTATCGAACTCGATCATCTCCTCAATGTCGATACCATACATCTGCGATACAGTAGCCCAATATGAGTAGTCATAGGCCAAAATCTCATAGTCGCTGGAATTAAGATAACCCTCGTAGTTCTCCATAGTGTAGACCCAACAGAAATAGCGCATATCCTCGGTTGGAGGTGTGACGGTAATCTTTGCCGACATACCCTTGACATCGAATACCTCTAAGCCAATCTCCTCTGGAGCATCAGGTGTTGTGATGCGCTCCGAAAGGATTAGGTCGCCCACCTTCTTGCCGAGTGCCTCGTCGAACTCGAAGTAGACAACACGGTAGTGTGAGTGGCCGATAAGGCCCTGGAAGGTGAGGGTCTGCGTGCCCTGAGTAAGGAAGTCCTCGAAGTTGTCCATATAGCGAATATCTACATAGATCTCCTCCTGCATACGGTCACCGAACATCTCATTAGTGTCAGGATACAAGAATGCGAAGTAGACAACATCCTCCGATGTAGGGTTGATTGTCACCTCAACAGCGTTGTACTCGAGATTCTCGACTACAAATATCTCCTTCTGTGAAGGCTCTGGTCCTGGGTCTGGTCCTGGATTAGGCTGTGGCGAAGTGTTATCCTTACCGCAACCCACCAACGCAACAAGCATAAACATAGCGCAGAGCGAGCACGCTACTCTAAAAAGTTTTTTCATTTAGGTTTGTAAAAATTTAGTAAGTTAATAATTCTCATCAATGCCACACCATAGCATTGTTAATGCAAATATACGAATAATCAAGCTATATTTACTCGCATTTTTTATAAATTATCAACATTTAGTGAACTTTTTTATAAAAATAAGTAGAGACATCCACCCAGAAGGTTAGATATCCCTACTTTCATTTTTTTGTTTTTTCGTTTTACACCTACATCATCTGCACCAGCTCCTCGTTGCTATACGCATCGGCACCATAGCAGGTCTTGAGGTAGGCAAGGCCGATCGTGTAATCCTCCTCCGTGAAGGCGTCCGTCGCCTCCTTAGCCACCACAACATCGTAGCCAAGGCAGTAGGCATCTGCCGAGGTGTGACGCACGCACATATGCGTATGCAAGCCCGTCATAATAACGGTCTGCACGCCCAGCTCTCGAAGGAGCATATCCAAATCGGTCTGGAAGAAGCCACTATAACGACGCTTAGGCACTATAAAATCCTTGTCAGAGGCCTTCAACTCAGGAATCACCTTGGCACCCTCGGTGCCAGCAATAGCGTGATCACCCCATAGCTTAAGCTCACGGTCAACGCCTGCAATATGAGCATCGTTGCAGAAGATTACGGGCACCCCCTTCTCACGCGCAGCATCGAGTAGCTGCGCCATAGCAGGTACAATGGCCTTACCGCGATCACAAGCCAAAGCACCTGTCACAAAGTCGTTGAGCATATCAACAACCAGCACTGCTGGTTTAGCAAGTTTGTTCATAGCTTATAGGTTTTTGTATTAAAGGTTTACACAAAGATAATACACCGTGCGTAAACCTCCAAATAAAACGCCTAAAATCCACACGCTTAGCGGCCAGCACTACGCGTACGACACCACGCATAGGATGCGCCAGGTGCCAGCCTCGAGTTCGGTGTCGCAACCAAGACCCCAGATGATATTGCTGCCGCCAAAGCGGTTTTGTAGGCAGTCGATGAGGCGCACCATATCGCCATTGGTCACCACATTGACATCGTCGACAGCGATGCTAATCATAATATTTCGCACCTGCCCGCCATTCATCTTCACAAGCTCAGCATCGAGCTCCTCCGTCATAGCACCACGGTCCGAGCCCTTGACAAATGCCGCAACGACACGCGACGCATCGCGCTTGACAGCCTCGTAGTCATTCATATCGAGGCTCACGACATATTTCAAGTCGTTAATCGTACCAAACACCAATGAATCAATAATATCCAACTCTGTAAAAATCATAACTATAAGGTTTTATCTATTTAACAATCTCTACCCCATTACACGCTGCCGTCACATCCTGTTTAGCTGCACTTTTTCAAATCGGCAAGTGTTATAAGACCCTCGTCGCCAATCATCTCCGACACCTCCACCTCGGCACGACTGCGGCGGTCGCCATACTTCTTGCGCAGCTCCTCAAACTTCTCGCACTCCTCCTTGGTGATGGACGACGGCGTTCGCATTATCTGGCGCAGGAGCATTCCCTGCGTGATGTCGCTCTCGCTCATACACGCCGTAAGTGCGCTCTCGTCGACTATGTAGGCGATATCGCTCGCTGCGAAGCCCTTACTACGGCGTGCCAGCTCGTCGTAGTCAATATCCTTGGCCACGGGGCGGCCCGCAAGGTTGATGCGATAGAGCTCCTTGAGGGCTCGCTCATCGGGCATCGGGATGTAGAACATCTTATCGAGGCGACCCGTACGCAGCGCCGCAGGGTCAATCATCTCTGGGCGGTTGGTGGTGCCGATGATGAAGATGCCGTTCTTCGAGCAGTTGTTGAGCTGACAGAGGAACTCATTGACCTCGCCTGCGATAAGCTCGCTATTAACCTTACCACGACTGGGAACAAAGGCGTCGAACTCGTCGAAGCATATCACCGCGGGGGCGTTGGCACGAGCCCGATCGAAGAGCTCCGAAATCTTCTCCTGCGTGCCGTGGATGTATTGGCTACCGAGGTCCGAGGCCTTGATAATCTCGAAGTGAAGGTCGATCTCCTCGGCAAACATCTCAGCGATGAAGGTCTTGCCGCATCCCGGAGGGCCGTAGAGGAGCACGCCATTGGGCTGCTTGATGCGGTAGCGCGCCGCCTTTTCGGGATTCTTGATGATGTATATCACATTGCGGCGAAACATCTCCTTCACATCCTCAAGGCCCGCCACGCGGTCAAAGCCCTTACGCCCCTTAACCTCATCCTCATCATCCTCCACGCGCTCAGCATCGAAGAGTTCCTCCAGCTGCGACACTACGCGCTCCATTGCCTCGCTACTCTTGCCCTGCTTCTTATCAGCAGTGAGTGGCTCGATATTGCGTGAGTCGATAGGGAAGCGGTTTGAGGTAAGGGCGCGCATCGCATCCTCAGCATTCTTGAATCGCTCCTTAGGGTCGAGGGCGAGCATCATACCGAGGACGCGCGCCTGGCTTTCATCGAGTGGCAGGCCTTTGAGCAGTTTATTCTCGCACCTCCTACGCTCCGTGCGCAGCACGATTCTATTTATCTCAGGCGAGGTGAAGGATGGCTGGATACTCCACGGCTCCTTGCCCATCAGCATTGTGTAGAGCAGTACACCCACCGAGAAGACATCCGTCGAGCGGTTATAGATACCCTTGAAGGTCTCAGGGGCTCGGTAGATGATGTTCACACCCCCATCGACAGTTTTGGTACCGCTATCCGTCACCGCCGACATATGTCCCATACCGATGATGCCGACCTTGACGCAGCCGTTCTGCTCCGTGATTACGACATTGCGTGCGGTGATATCGTTGTGGATGATGCCCCCGTTGCCGAAGTGGAGCGAGCGCAGCGCCTCGAGCACCTGATAGATGATACCCTTAGCCTCGGCCCACTTGTATCGCTTGCCCGTTGCGATGATATCCGAAATGCGCTGACCCTCGAAGAGGCTGCGGATGATGTAGGGATAGTGTCGTCCATCGACGAACAAGTCACCCGAGTCCACCACCTCGGCAAAGTGGCTATGTGGGTTGGTGAAGACCGTACGCGTGGTGTACTCTAATATCTGGTCAACATACCCCTCTTTGAAGAGTTTGAGCAGAGCGCGTTCACCAGAACTGTTGACCATATAGTAGCTCTCGCTCTGGCCATTTGCCGATGTCTTGATGAACTTGCTCACGCAGTAGTCCTTGATCTTCTCGCCCGCATGTAATAGTGATTCCATAGTCGTAAAGTTTTAGGTGTTAGTAAGTAGTTGTGTCCTCATCGTCGGTGCGCTCCTGCGCCACCTCACAAGTAAGAGCAATCATAGAGCACGATTTCTATCACCGTGAGTTGACATTTTTTCGTGACACGAATATGACATATAGCGTAGCTATGACTGCCATTTTGTCACACGCGCGCTTATGGCACAAGGTTTGCCCACCTATATCGAGCAAACGAAACTAAAAATTATAACACTAAAAGTAAGAAATAATGAGAAATGGTAAGATTGGGGTGACAACAGAAAACATCTTCCCCGTAATTAAGAAGTTCCTCTACTCCGACCACGAAATCTTCCTTCGCGAGTTGGTATCTAATGCCGTCGATGCAACGCAGAAGCTCAAGACCCTTGTAGCTAAGGGCGAGGCAAATGTCGAGCTTGGCGATGTGACCATCCGCATCAGCGTCGACGAGGCGGCTAAGACCCTCACCATCACCGATCGTGGTATCGGTATGTCTATCGACGAGGTGGACCGCTACATCAATCAGATTGCCTTCTCTGGTGCCGAGGAGTTTATGGCTAAGTACAAGGATCAGGCCATCATCGGCCACTTCGGACTTGGCTTCTACTCGTCGTTTATGGTGTCGGACAAGGTGGAGATCTTCTCGCAGTCGTTCCGCAATGAGGCCAAGAGCGTACACTGGAGCTGCAACGGCACACCAGAGTTCGAGATGGAGGAGCTCGACGAGAAGTTAGAGCGAGGCACACGCATCGTGCTTCACCTGTCTGAGGAGTGCGCCGAGTATGCCCAGCGTGGTGAGATAAGCAAGCTCCTGCGCAAGTACTGCCACTTCCTGCCTATTCCTATCGCCTTTGGTAAGAAGAGCCAGTGGAAGGATGGCAAATATGTCGACACCGACGAGGATAACATCATCAACGACACCACACCTCTCTGGACACGCAAGCCGTCGGAGATTACCGAGGAGGAGTACAAGGCCTTTTACAGCGACCTCTACCCTACCGCCGAGGAGCCTCTCTTCTACATCCACCTCAACATCGACTATCCGTTCAACCTTACGGGTATTCTCTACTTCCCACGCATACACTCCAACTTCGACATCCAGCGCAACCGCATACAGCTCTACTCGAATCAGGTGTTCGTGACCGACGAGGTTAATGGCATCGTACCCGAATACCTCACACTCCTGCACGGTGTTATCGACTCGCCAGACATTCCGCTCAATGTGTCGCGTAGCTACTTGCAGAGCGACTCGAATGTCAAGAAGATTTCGAGCTACATCACCCGTAAGGTTGCCGACCGCCTTCAGGAGCTGTTCAACACTATGCGCCCCGACTACGAGGCCAAGTGGGACGACCTCAAAATCTTCATCCAGTACGGTGTCCTCACCGACGAGAAGTTTGCCGAAAAGGCTGCTAACTTCATCCTCTGGAAGTCTATCGAGGGCAAGTACTACACCCCTGAGGAGTACACCGCAAAAGTTAAGGAGGTACAGACCGACAAGGATGGTTTTACCATTATGCTCTATGTCGACGATATCGTAGGCAAGGACTCGTTCGTCGAGGCAGCAAAGGCCAAGGGCTACGATGTTCTCGAGATGAACGGCCAGCTCGATAGCCACTATATTCAGTATTACGAGTCGAAGCACGAGAAGGTGCGTTTCGTGCGCGTCGACAGCGATGTTGTCGAGAACCTCGTTCGCAAGGAGGAGCGTGCCGCAATGTCACTAAGCTCGGAGCAGCAGGACATTATGCGTCCCGTATTTGAGAGCCAAATGCCACACGAGGATAAGATATCGTACCACATCTCATTCGAGGCTATGGCCGTTGATGCAGCACCCGTGGTAATCACACAGAACGAGTTTATGCGTCGTATGAAGGAGATGGCAGCGACAAGCGGTGGCGATATGAGCCGCTTCTATGGCCAGATGCCCGACAACTTCACTATCACCGTCAACGGCAACCACCCTATTGTCCTCGACATCCTTGGCGAGGTGGAGCGTGAGTATGGCGACAAGCTCCGCACCATCGGCAAGAAGATTACCGCTGCCGAGCAAGAGGAGAGTCGCTTCGAGGAGACCGTAAAGGGCAAGAATGAGGATGAACTTTCGGTCGAGGAGCGTGAGATGCGCGAGACACTCTCAAAGCGCATCACCGAACTTCGCACCGAGCGCGACACACGCCTCGAGGAGATTGGCAAGCAGAACCGCAAGGTGCGCCAGATTATCGACCTTGCACTCCTATCGAATGGTATGCTCAAGGGCAAGAACCTTACGGACTTCATCCAGCGCAGCATCTCGCTTATCGAGTAGGCAATTCGCATACCTATACAAAATAGGCTGTCCAACAATTTGGACAGCCTATTCTTTTATACTTATATTTGATTACAACGCCATAAGCATCAACATTTGGGCGGTAAGAACTCGCAAGAACATAACTACCGGATATACGGTAGCGTAGCTCACTGCTGGCATATCGTTACCAGATGATGCGCTTGAGAATCCGAGTGCTGGTGGATCGGTCATAGCACCAGATACAAGACCCATAATGGTGTAGTAGTTGAGTTTGAACTTGAGGCGCGCAAGGAGCGTAACAAGCACCAAAGGCAACACGGTGATGATAACACCATAGCCAATCCACTTGTAACCACCGCCTACGATAGCGTCGATAAAGCCGTCGCCCGCACCGATACCTACCGCAGCAAGGAACATCGCAAGACCAATCTCACGAAGCATAAGGTTAGCACTCATTGTGGTATATGTCACCAAGTGGAAGTGCGGACCGTAGCGACCAAGAAGGATAGCCACGATAAGTGGACCACCAGCCAAGCCGAGCTTAACGGGCTGTGGGATGTTCATCAAAGGCAACGAGCCGATGAGCACACCGAGAGCGATACCGATAAATACGGGCAAGAGGTTTGGATGGTCGAGCTTCTTAAGCGAGTTACCGAGCACCTTCTCTGCCTGCATTACCGCAGCCTCAGGACCTACGACCATCACCTTATCGCCCACCTGCAACTCCATACCCTGATATGGGATAAGATCGACACCAGCACGGTGCACACGGGTGATATTGATACCGTAGCGAGTACGGAGGCGCAAATCCGAGAACTTCTTACCGTTGATATCCTCGCGTGTGATGAGGATACGGCGTGACACGAGCGGTGTCGACTGCATAGCCGTAGCACCCCACTCGTCGGCAGTCATCTCCACAGGCTTACCGAAGAATGCAAGGATAGCATCTCGATCCTCGTCGGTACAGATGATACGGAGGCGGTCACCCATAGTGAGCTTCGAGTTACCATCGGCCATAACAATCTCGCCTGAGGCGTGCATAATACGCGACACGACGAACTGACGATTGATAAGCATATGCGCAACGGCGATAGTCTTACCCTCGAGCATCTCGTTAGTGAACTCCACCGAGTAGCGATGTGGGAGGTTGGTCTCGTTGCTAAGCGCTGCCAAGCCCTCATCCTCCTTCTTGAAGTCTATGCGCAACACATAGCGCATAATGATGATTGTGAAGATGATACCCACAACACCAAGAGGATATGCCACAGCATAACCGAGCGAGATAGAGTCAGCAATAGCCGCGTTAGCCATACCCGAGTCAGCATATGCCTGCTGCGCAGCACCAAGACCTGGGGTATTGGTCACAGCACCCGAAAGTACACCCACCATTGTTGGCAGTGGCTCGCCGGTGATGAGGTGGAGAGCATAGGCTGTGCCCACGCCGAGGAAGATAATCAGCGCTGCAAGACCAATGAGCTTAATACCACCACTCTTGAGTGATGAGAAGAAACCTGGACCCACCTGCAAACCGATGAAGAATACGAAGAGGATAAGTCCGAACTCCTTGATAAAGTGGAGCGTGTCGTGATCAACGGTTCCCGATGGGAGGAAGTGACCGAAGGCGATACCCGTAAACAGGATCCAGGTCATACCGAGGGAGATACCCTTGATCTTGATTCGGCTGAGCGCGATACCAGAGGCAATCACAGCCGCAAGCACGAAGATTGTGTGAGCAACGGATGGATGCGCTGGATCGCCACTACCCATTACCACAACTTTTAGCCAGTCTAAATTCATTGTATATTATGTTTGGGTTAAATCTAAAGTGATATAATCGGCGCAAAGATAGCAAATATATATTAATCGGCAATGGCTTTGGCGATATTACGCCACCTTATTCCGTTTTCGATGCAGTTCGAGGCTCGCACGACGCAACACCTGACGCCTATAATATATATAAGGTGACGCCTAAAGCAGTCGCTTCACCCAGCTAAAGAGCCTATATGGCATATACCTTACGGGCATATCCATCCAGGTGGGCGTAGTCACCACAGCCCTGCGGTGCGAGAAGGCGTAGAGCGAGTCCCTGCCGTGGTAGCGACCCATTCCCGAGTTACCCACACCACCAAAGGGGAGGTGCTCATTTGCCACATGCATTATCGTGTCGTTGATACAACCACCTCCCGACGATGTACGGTCAAATATCGAGCGAGCAACACACTCCTCGGCAAAGGCGTAGAGGGCAAGCGGCTTCTCCCTGTCGAGGATAAACTCCACCGCCTCATCAACGCTCTCGATTGTAATCATCGGCAGCACGGGACCAAATATCTCATCGCGCATAACGGCACTATCGGCCGCCACATTATCCAGCAGCGTAGGCTCGATGTACCTCTGCGCCGCATCCGTAGCACCACCACACACCACATCGCCATCCTTGAGATATGCCGCCACGCGCTCGTAGGCTGCATCCGACACCAAGCGGACATAGTGCTTACTTAACTTGGCATCATCACCGTGTAGTTCACCGAGTGCCTTACGATAGGCCTCAACGAAGCGTGCCTTGACATCCTTGTGAATGAGCAGATAGTCGGGCGCTATGCAGGTCTGGCCCGCATTGAGACTCTTACCCCACGCCACGCGCTTTGCCGCAAGCTCCACATCGGCACTCCTATCCACCACCACTGGACTCTTGCCACCGAGCTCGAGGACTACGGGCGTGAGATTCTCCGCCGCTGCGCGCATCACTACACGACCGAGGGCTGGTGAGCCGGTGAAGAAGATGATGTCGTAGCGTTCAGCAAGTAGTGCCGTGTTCACATCACGATTACCCTGCACAATGGCTATATACTCCTCGTCGAAGTTCTCATATATGAGCCTCTCGAGCACCGCTGCCACACGAGGCGTGTATGGCGAGGGCTTGAGCACGGCACAACATCCCGCCGCTATCGCACCCACTAAGGGATTGAGGAGCAGCTGCACGGGATAGTTCCACGGTGCAATGATAAGGGCACAGCCGAGCGGCTCGGTGAGCACCATACTGCGCGAAGGAAAGAGTTTTAGCGGCGAACTCTTATGCGACGGCGCCGCCCAACGCTTCAGGTTCTTGAGGAAAGCATCAATCTCGGCATAGACGATACTAAACTCGGTGAGATATGCCTCCTCGTACGATTTATGCAGATCGGCATATAGTGCATCGGCTAACTCGCCCTCGAAACGCTTTATGGCATTGCGCAACTTCGTGAGCATACGCAGACGATACTCCATATCGCGTGTTGCGTGCGTACGGAAATGCGCGCGCTGTGCCGACACTAACTCCTTTATTCGCTTGGCAGATGTATTTACTATCATAACTACTCTATTTGACGCTATTGCTATGTACTTTATTTATGGTTACGCCAGACAAATATAGCACCAAAGCTGCCCACACGGACAGCTTTGTTACTTTGCGTTCTCGTCACACGACAGTGCTCAAGACACGACCCAGCACAGACCCAATTTCTTGTCAGAAGGGTGGCAGATGTGGTAGGGATCGCAGACTGAAAAAGCGGAGTTTACTCGAAGTAAATGAGCCCTTTCTATCAAGCCCAATGCCGCAGATGCCCCCCTATCGCCAGAAATTTATGACTTTGAAGTCATAATGCGCAGAATCATCGCATCCGTCTGCGTCATCGCATCACGACCAATGTCGGTGAGGTTGCGGATAGAGCGGTCTACATCGTCGTCGATGATACCCTCTACGGACTTAACGCAGCGGTTGTTCATCGCCATAAGGGCTGATACGACAGCTGTTGAGACACCTGATGCACACTTCATAGCGCACGAAGGCTTAGCACCGTCGCAAATCATACCAGCGAGGTTGGCAATCATATTCTTTACGGCGAAGGTCATCTCCTCGTAGCCACCACCCATAAGGTAGGTGATACCACAAGATGAACCAGTTGCAGCGACAACGCAGCCACAGAGTGCTGAGAGACGGCCAAGGCTCTGCTTGATGTAGATAACGGTGAGGTGGCTAAGCACGAGTGAGCGCACCATCTGCTCGTGTGAGGCGCCTGTCTGCTCAGCATATACCACAACAGGAACGGTTGAGGTGAGGCCCTGATTACCACTACCTGAGTTACTCATAACGGGAATCATAGCACCCGCCATACGAGCGTCGCACGCTGCGGTAGTCATACCAACAATCTGGCAGTGAAGGGTGTCGCCCATAACATTACGCTCCGACTCTGAACGGAAGAGCTTGCCGATAGAGTGGCCATACTCGCCCTTGAGCGACTCGTATGCAGCACCCATATTGAGGCGCTTAGCCTCGAGGATGAACTCCACCTCATCAAGAGGTGCGGTCATTGCGAAGTCCCACACGCGACGGAGTGTGAGCTCTGGATCCTTAACCTCGGTATTATCACCACCCTCTGCGCTCTCGCCACCCTCGATATTGAGGAGTGTCTCGCCACAGCGTGAGATGTGTACGAAGCGGGTGTGGCCACCAGAGATGATTGCAAGGGCACTTGCACCGCCCGCCGATACCTCGATCTCGATATATAATTTCTCAGTGATGTTGTACTTAAGGTCAACCGAGATAGCCTTAGCATCGATCATCGCCTTACCCTGCTCAACAGCCTCAGGAGTAGCATCCTTGAGCACCTCAAGGCCATACTCCGAGCGGCCCACGATAGCACCAAGAGCCATAGCGATAGGGAGGCCCGTCATACCCGTACCTGGGATACCCACACCCATAGCATTCTTCAGGACATTAGCACTTAGTCGAGCCTCGATGCGCTCAGGGCGACAGCCGAGGGTTTCGGTAGCCTTAGCGACACAAAGAGCAACAGCGATAGGCTCTGTACAGCCGATAGCTGGCACTATCTCACGATTCATTAGAGCGATTATATCTCTGCGCTCCTCAGCAGTAAAGGTGTTATTCATAGGTATAGTATTTAGTTTCGTTTCTATCATCATACGAAGATACAACATTTTGTCGAAACTACAAAATCGCAGACCCACTTTTTGCGCCGCAGCCATTTTTCTTACCTATGATTTTGTTATAATATTTATTTTCGCTACCTTTGAGGGATGAGATGACGCGGTAACGGCGACATTTTTGATAGACAAGCGACAGAGATTAACACTAAATAATTGATAGTTATGGCAGGAAAAGTTCCTACTCCTCACATTGGAGCACAATATGGCGAGATTGCCGACCGAGTGATTATGGCGGGCGACCCTTTGCGCGCTAAGTTTATGGCCGAAAACTTCCTCGAGAACCCCGTTCAGTACAATAATGTGCGTGGTATGCTCGGCTTTACGGGTACATACAAGGGCAAGCGCGTATCGGTACAAGGTCACGGTATGGGTATCCCATCTATCGGCATCTACACCTACGAGCTTTTCAACTTCTACGATGTCAAGCGCATCATCCGCTGCGGCTCGGCAGGCGCATACGACCCAACGCTAAAGCTTGGCGATGTGGTACTCGGTATGGGTTCGTGCACCGACTCGAACTATGGCGCTCAGTTCAACCTCCCTGGCACCTTTGCTCCTATTGCCGACTTCGAGCTTTTGCGTGCGGCAGCAGCTAAGGCTGAGGAACTTGGCATCGACTACCGTGTGGGCAACATCCTCGCAAGCGATGTATTCTATGGCGACGACGCTGAGAATTGGAAGCAGTGGCAGAAGATGGGCGTATTGGCAGTCGAGATGGAGGCTACGGCGCTCTATATGAATGCTGCGCGTGCTGGCAAGAGTGCGCTCTGCATCTGCACCATCTCAGACTCGCTCGTTCACGGCACAGCGTGCTCAGCCGAGGAGCGACAGACATCGTTTACCAATATGATGAAGATCGCCTTCGATATCATCTAACGGCACACGATGGACGATTTACTTGCTCAGGGCTGTCCTTTGGGGCGGCCCTGAGCGTTGTTGTGGGGCGCAGTGCGGGGCTATACGGAGTATGAAGAGGCAACGCAATTTGGTTTATGATATTATTTTCGTATCTTTGTGCGTGTAACCATTATAATTATGAACAGAATACTTAAAACCTTATTCATCATCGCTGCGGCAATAAGCACCGCCGTAGCTACCAATGCTCAGGATTTACAGTCGCAGCGAGGCGAGTCGCAGGACCTAGGAGGTCTCTTTGGCGAGAAGCTCGACCATAGCGGCCTTGTAATCAACCCTACACCTCAGCAGCTCTATCGCCTTCGTAGCATAGGTCCCAATATCTCGGAGGGTGTAGTGCTCAAGGGCGAGGCAAAGGCCTTTGCCGAGGAGCTCAGTTTCCTCAAGCAGGGCAAGCGTGGCACAAAATTGACCATATCGTACAACACAAAGAGCGGTGAGCTTGAGCCTGTTGCGGGCGCATACTCACTCCACATCGGCGCGGGCGACATCACCATCACCGCCAAGGATGAGCTTGGTGCCTTCTACGCTATTCAGACCCTGCGACAGATTGTCGAAAGTCCCGTAGCACAGGAGGGAACACTCCCTGCGCTATCCATCAACGACTACCCCGATTTGCAGTATCGTGGCGTGGTCGAGGGCTTCTACGGCACACCTTGGTCACACGAGGCACGCCTTTCGCTCATCGACACCTACGGCCGCTACAAGATGAACTACTACATCTACGGTCCTAAGGATGACCCATACCACAGCTCACCATATTGGCGTGAGGAGTACCCTGCCGACGAGGCGGAGCAGATTAGAGAGCTTGTCGAGGCTTGTAACCGCAATCGCGTACACTTCGTCTGGGCAGTACACCCTGGCAAGGATATCAAGTGGTGCGAGGAGGATATTCAGAACCTCAAGAACAAGTTTGAGGCTATGTACGCCCTTGGTGTGCGTGCCTTTGCCGTGCACTTCGACGATATCGAGGGCGCAGGTACCAACCCATACTACCAGACCGAGCTTATGAACATCCTCAACGAGGAGTTCGTAGCCGTTAAGGGCGATGTTGCACCACTTATCGTATGCCCTACCGATTACACACGCCTCTGGGCTAACCCTACCGAGCGCGGTAGCCTTGTAATCTACGGCAACGAACTCGACCCATCGGTCGATGTATTTTGGACTGGCGACGCCGTATGTAGCGATATGACACCATCGACAATGGAGTGGATATCATCACGCATCAAGCGCCCAGCGCTCTTCTGGTGGAACTACCCCGTTACCGACTACGCTCGCCATATTATGATGCAGGGCCCTGTTTACGGCCTCTCACCAAAGCTCACTCGCAACGAGACGCGTGGTCTCGTAAGTAACCCTATGGAGCACGCCGAGGCATCGAAGCTCGCTCTTTATAGCGTTGCCGACTACACCTGGAACACAGAGGCTTACAACCCTATCGACAGCTGGGAGCGTGGCCTTGTAAGCCTCGCTGGCGACGCTGCCGAGGCATACCGACTCTTTGCTATCCACTCGTGCGACACCGAGACGGGTTATCGCCGTCACGAGTCGTGGGAGACAACAACCTTCGGCATCGAGGACTACACCCCTGAGCTATCAGCAGCACTTATGGCTGAGCTTGTGCGCATCGAGCGCCTTACCGAGCAGATGGAGGCGATGGAGAACAAGCACCTCCTTGAGGAGCTACGCCCTTGGATTGTGGAGCTATCGAAACTCGGCACACGCTGCCGCAAGGCTCTCGAGATGCTCGATAGATATATGACCGCCGAGGAGAGCCGTCGCTTCGATGGCTTCTGGGAGGCATATGCGAGCAACCTGATGAGCGAGAGCGACATTGAGCTATACGATGCACACCGCGTGGGCACGATGAAGCTCAAGCCATTCTACGAGCGCGTAATGGACGGCCTTGTAGCGCGTTATTACGAGTACCTCACAGGCGAGAAGTCGTCGAACCTCGCCGCTGCAGGTAACTACATCTCACTCGGCGCACCACAGGCTAAGTATATGTTCGACAATGACCTCGAGACCTACTACCACTCTGGTCAGGGTCAGCGCACCGACGACTTCGTAGCGGCCGATATGGGCATCGTGCGCGAGGTACGCGAGGTGCGCATCATTCAGGGTCGCAACTCGGTCGACGATGTTGACTACTTCGACCACGCCATTGTCGAGTACTCGAAGGATGGCCAGGAGTGGTTCGCACTCACAGAGCCACTCGAGGGTGTCTACGAGATTTCGTGGAAGGGTGAGCCTTTCGAGGCGCGTTATGTAGGCCTTCGCAAGCTCGAATCAAAGAAGCGCAACTGGCTGGCTATCCGCTCGTTCGACATCAATCCCGTAGAGAAGGAGGACTATGGCTGGGACTCTAACCCATTCACCTCTTTTGCAGCTTTGGAGAGCCTCGATATCCCCATCGCTGACGATACAATCGCCATCCGTCTACTCCTCGGCACACTCCCAGCAGAGGGCATCGCTTACGAGCTTCTCGACACTGAGGGCGCAGTGGTTGCCAACGGCACCATTGAGCGCAGCGAGGCTGTTGTAATCATCGACAACGCCACTGCCAAGACCCTTCGTCTTAATGGTGCTGTGACACTCTACGAGGCCATTGCAAAGAGGTAGAGCACAGCAATAAATAGCGTACCACGCAGTTTCAAGTTCCCCATTTCCGCACATATCGGAGATGGGGAAACTTATTTATATCTCGTATAGCCCCACCCCACATCCACGCCCCCTCGGTACAACCACACCCCATTCTCCCGCCATCTCAGCACAACTACGAACCAACTACTCCCCGCATCGTGCCGCCACCCATTTTCCGCCATTTGCGACCTCTCCGAAGCTGTTTGAATTCTACTTCGGATTATTTGTGAGCTGCTTTCGAGTAGGTTTTCTTTCGCATCTTGCAGGGAATAGCGGGCTATTTTCAATAGGTCAGAAAGAAAATATGCCGAAAACAGACTCTAAGAAACCTAAAGCAGCTTCACAATGATAAAAATATTTTCTAATAAAATTAAAACAGTATCTCATTAAACAACACCTTGCGCCTCGTGGTGGGGTCGAGCAAGGAGTAAAAATGCATCAGAGAGGCTAAAAAAGCCCTTTACGGCGACAATTTTAGAAAAAGAGCGTAACGAAGATTCACTTTTTCTGGCTAAATGTTGGCAAAACGAAAAAAAAGAAGTAAATTTGCGAGTCTATATATTTATATATAGTATGGCCACAACCAAGCACCGACCGAGCCTATGCCCTCGATGCCGTCGTTGGGGTCGAACAATGCTCAAGAGATTAAAAGTATAATATAAACTGAATATGTCAGAAGAGTTGAATAACACAGGTGGTACTGGTCGCATTGTCCAGGTAAACCTCGAAGAGCAGATGAAGTCGGCATATATCGACTACTCGATGTCGGTAATCGTGTCGCGAGCACTGCCCGATGTGCGCGATGGTCTTAAGCCCGTACATCGTCGTATTTTGTATGATATGGCAGCTGAGCTTAACCTTTCGTCGGATAAGCCTACGCGTAAGAGCGCCCGTATCGTCGGTGATGTACTCGGTAAGTTCCACCCACACGGCGATAGCTCTGTTTACGAGGCTATGGTGCGTATGGCGCAGGACTGGTCGATGCGCTACCCACTCGTAGAGGGTCAGGGTAACTTCGGTTCTATGGACGGCGACTCACCTGCGGCGATGCGTTACACCGAGGCGCGTATGCAGAAGATTACCGACGAGGTGATGGCCGATATCGAGAAGGAGACTATCGATTGGGGTCTCAACTTCGACGACACTCTCAAGGAGCCTACCGTACTCCCTACAAAGATTCCACTCTTGCTGGTTAACGGTGCGAGCGGTATCGCCGTTGGTATGGCCACAAATATGGCACCACACAACCTCTCGGAGGTGGTGGACGCCTGCTGCGCCTATATCGACAACCCTGAGTGTGAGTGCGAGGAGCTCTTGGAATATGTCAAGGGTCCTGACTTCCCTACTGGCGGTATCATCTACGGCTACGAGGGTGTTAAGGAGGCCCTCCTTACAGGTCGTGGTCGTGTGGTTATGCGTGCCAAGACTGAGATTGAGCACACAGCGTCAGGCAGAGAGTGCATCGTAATCACCGAGATTCCATATATGGTGAACAAGGCGGAGATGATTAAGCGCATCGCCGACCTTATCAACGAGAAGAAGATTGAGGGTATCTCGTACATCAACGACGAGTCGGACCGTCAGGGTATGCGTATCGTGGTTATCCTCAAGCAGGATGCTGTGGCAAGCGTTGTACTCAACACGCTCTACAAGAATACGCCATTGCAGTCATCGTTTGCGGTGAACAACATCGCCCTTGTAAATGGCCGTCCACAGCTTCTCAACCTCAAGGAGCTCATTCGCCACTTCGTGGACCACCGTCACGATGTCATCGTGCGCCGCTCACGCTTCGACTTGCAGAAGGCCGAGGAGCGTCTCCACATCGTCAAGGGTCTGCTTATTGCACAGGATAACATCGACGAGGTTGTTAACATCATCCGCTCATCGAAGACCACCGAGGAGGCACGCACACGCCTTCAGGAGCGCTTCGGTCTCTCAGAGTTGCAGACAGCAGCCATCCTCGAGATGCGTTTGCGCCAGCTCACAGGCTTGCAGCGCGAGCAGCTCCTTGCCGAGCACGACGAGCTTGTTAAGACCATCAACTACCTCAACGATGTACTCTCGAATGTAGACCTTCAGATGCAGATTATCAAGGACGAGCTTCAGGAGATGAAGGACAAGTATGGCGACGAGCGCCGCTCGGAGATTGTCTACTCATCTGAGGAGTTCAACCCAGAGGACTTCTACGCCGATGACGATATGGTTATCACCATCTCGCATATGGGCTACATCAAGCGCACGCCTCTTGCCGAGTACCGCACACAGAATCGTGGTGGCAAGGGTGCTAAGGGTAGCGCTACACGCGACGAGGACTTCATCGAGCACATCTATGTAGCGTCGATGCACAACACGATGATGTTCTTCACCGAAATGGGCCGCTGCTACTGGCTCAAGGTTTACCAGATTCCTGAGGGCACACGCTCATCGAAGGGTCGCGCAATACAGAATGTCATCCAGATCGAGCCAGGCGACAAGGTTCGTGCATATATCAATGTGAAGAACATCGCCGATAAGGAGTTTGTCGAGAACAACTACCTTGTGATGTGTACCAAGCGTGGTATCATCAAGAAGACAACACTCGAGGATTATTCTCGTCCACGCACTAACGGCGTTAAGGCGATCGTTATTAGAGAGGGCGACCAGCTGCTCGAGGTTAAGCTCACCAGCGGCAACGCAGAGATTATGATCGCATCACGCGAGGGTCGTGCTATCCGCTTCAACGAGTCTACCGTACGCCCAATGGGTCGCGTAAGTTCGGGTGTGAGGGCAATCTCGATTGAGGACAACAACGAGGTTATCGGTATGATCGCCATCGAGCCAGAGTCGCAGCAGGATGTACTCGTACTCAGCGAGAATGGCTTTGGTAAGCGTACCGACCTTGAGGAGTATCGCGTGACGAACCGTGGTGGTAAGGGTGTTAAGACCATTAACATCACCGAGAAGACGGGCGACCTCATCTCGATTCAGGCCGTTACCGACGACAACGATCTTATGATCATCAACCGTTCGGGCCTCACCATCCGCACCTCGGTAGACCAGATTCGCGTTGCGGGTCGTGCTACACAGGGCGTTAAGGTTATCGACCTTCGTGAGGGTGACGCCATCGCATCTGTTACCGCAGTGCCTAAGACCGACGACGACATCGAGACCGAGGGTGCAGCCGTAGAGGGTGCAACTGCCGAGGGCGAGGTAACTGCTGCTGAGGGTACTCAGGTGGCGGAGACCGTAGAGAATAGCAATGAATAAGTTTAACACATAATACAACAACACTAAGTTATGAAGAAGTTTTTGTTTTTGGCTGCCGCAATGATGATGTTTGCATTGCCAGCAGCAAACGCACAGAAGGTGAACACTTCATCGGAGCTTGCTAAGCTCGAGAAGGCTGATGCTGCCGTAGCAGACGCTAAGAAGGGCATCAAGGCTGCTACTTGGATGGCACGCGGTAAGGCTTACACCGACGCATTTATCGCACCTACTAAGGAGCTCGGTCGTGGTGTGCCTGTGCAGGTGCTCCAGATGAATGTTGGCCAGCCACAGGATATGGTCGAGGGCGAGTTGATGGGTCAGCCTATGATCGTTCTCGTTTATGAGTATGTAGATGTATATGTAAGCCCAGATGCTTATATGATCGAGGGTTGGAACCAGAAGAAGTCTATTAAGGAGAACCTCGCTGAGACCGCTATCGAGTCATACGCTAAGGCTTTGGAGCTCGATCCTAAGCAGGCTACTAAGGTTGCTGAGGGTTTGAACACCTTGGCTAACGCTCTTGCAGAGCAGGGCGACGCACTCAACAGCGTTGGTCGCATCCTCGACTCAGCTAAGGCTTTCGAGACTGCTTTCCGTGCTCACAGCGTATCTCCTGAGCAGACTCCAGACAACAACTACCTCTTTAACGCAGGTATGCAGTACACCATCTACGCTGCATCGGCAACTGACGCAGCAGAGGCTATGGCAAGCTTCGCTAACGGCGAGCGCGTATTCTGTGAGGCTATTGCAAATGGCTACACTGACGACGAGGGTAACATCTTCTACTACCTCTTCCACTGCTACTATGGTCAGAAGGAGGCTAACCGTGAGCTCTACCTTGCAAAGGCCAAGGAGACTCTTCTCAAGGGTATCAACCTCTTCCCAAAGAACTCTACTATCCTCGACGGTCTTATGCAGTTCTACACTGCTGAGGAGGGCGTAGGTGATCCAGCAGAGCTCGTGGTTATGATCGAGTCATCACTCAAGGAGAACCCTACTAACTACGACTTGTGGTTTGGCCGTGGTCGCGTGTTCAACGCACTTAACAACTACGACGAGTGTATCAACTCATTCATAAAGTGCGCTGAGTTGCGTCCTGAGTCATTCGAGCCAAACTTCTATGTAGGCTACTTCATCATCGAGAAGGCTAACGCCCTCGTGAACGAGCTTAACACCAACACAGGTCTCGACTACGACCAGTATGAGGCTGAGAACGCGAAGATTAACCTCGTATATGCTGAGGCTATTCCATGGTTGGAGAAGGCTCACACCTACAACCCAACCGATGTAGGTACTATCGAGTTCCTCAACAGCCTCTGCTTCCGTCTCCGTGATATGGATGGTATGATGGATAAGTACAACAAGTACCACGAGTTGTTCGTTGCAACTCGCTAAATCGTGCAACGGTGAGGCATTAGCATCACCAAGCTAACACAGATCACCCAGGGCCTCGGCTCTGGGTGATTTTTTTGTATCAACCCGCTAAGAGACAAGATAACCTTTTCCAATAGCGCCACCTAGGCGCAAAACTCACCGACGAAGCGCTTTGATTATCGCTCAAAAATATTATCTTTGTATTTGTTTAATTAGCAAACACTTTAATACTAATACTATGAACCGATTTTACCTTTTACTCACCCTTTGCGCCCTATCGTTGGCGTCGTGCCAGAAGGATGCGCCTGTGGAGCCTACACCAGAGCCAGAGCCTCAGCCAGAGCCAACATTTATCCTCACCTCCGATAACACAATCGAAGTTAAGGCCGAGGGCGGCTATGCAAGTGTGACATATACGCTCGAGAACCGCATCGAGGGTCTTTGGGTCGAGGTTGTCTACTCCGACGAGTGGATGCAGACCGCCACGCACGCCGATAATGAGGTTATGTTCGTAGTGCTCAAGAACTACTCCACCGAGCCTCGCACAGGCAGCATTACCCTTACATACGGCGACATTGAGCACATCGTTACGGTCGAGCAGCAAGGCTCCATAAACGAGGAACTCGAGACCACATTTGCAATCACATCACCCGAAGTGCGTGTTGCTGCCGAGGGTGGTGAGATAGAGGTGTGGTATAGCGTCGAGAACCCTATTGAGGATGTCAGCGTGGAGGTTACGAGCGCACCTGAGTGGGCGACACTGCTATCTGAGGATGATAACCTTATGATATTTAGCATTGCAAAGAATGAGTCTACCGAATCACGCACCGCTATCATCACCCTCTCATACGGTGACCTTAGCGACAGCGTAAGCATCTATCAGGCAGCGGCCGAGGGCGTAGCACCAGAGCCTACATATACTGAGCTCAGCTACCTTTCTGGCATCTTCTTTGGCAACCAATATGGTGCTACCGAGAGCGACTACAACTACTCACTCGTGCTGTCAACCGTAGCAAACTGCCTCGACATCATCACCGGCGAGGTAACACTCCTCGAGAACAGCACATACCTCTTCCTCGACCTCTATGCCGCAGCGCCTGCCGAAAACTACAACATCTCGTTCTCAGCACCTGAGGGTGAGTATGAGTTGGACACACTGAATAGCAACATAGCTGGCACCATCAGTTCATACTACTCGTCGCTCTACATCACCAACGAGACCGAGGGCGAGGAGATATTCTTTGTATCGGGCAGCGTGAGCGTGACGGCAGGGGGCATCGAGGCAAAGCTCTACGACGCGGATGGTAACCTCCACCACTACTTCTGCAAGCAGACAAGCGTGGACAATAGCCAGAACTTCGGTCCATCATTCGCCCCAGGCGAGCAGTCGACCCTCGACGGCGACCTCGTCGTGGAGTTTAGCGACGGTGCAATATATGCCGAGTGCTACGGCGACTACTATGTCATTGGCAAGAGCACCTGGATGTACTTTGTCGACGACTACGCTACGGGCAATAGCTTCTGCTTCGAGCTGCTCACAGACCTCGATGCCGACTACCCCATTGGCACCTTCCCCGTATCTAACGACCTGAACCAGGCGCAAATGGCACTTCCCGGCTATGTCAATGCCGACGGCAACATCTTCTGGTCGTGGTATAGCCTCTATGACTACAATTACAGCGTCCTGGGCTCAGCACCTATCGTCGACGGCCAAATCGAGATTGTGGACAATGGCGACGAGACCTTCACCGTAACCATTGCGGTTAAAGACGATATGGGTTATAGCCTCAGCGGCGAGTGCACCGCCTATGGTGAGTTTTACGGCACACGCGCAGCGACACACGCATCACGCACGGTGAGCACCACGCGTAAGTGTCGCATCAACTAACACACTATGATTAACGCAATTAGGGAGGTTACGAGTTTTCACTCACAACCTCCCTAATCATTTGTTATCACACCCCTACTCTACAACTGCTCGAGGCGCTCAAGCAGCGGTGTGAAGTCCGAATGAGCATCTGCAAACTCGTCATACGAGTGCTCCGAGTGGCCAGCCTCAGGGACATCCGACACATACTTCACCGCCACAACGGGGATGTTATCGTATAGCTCCGCCACCTGGCATATCGCCGCAATTTCCATATCGAAGAGACCGCACTCCACGCCAAAGCGAGCCTTAATCTCGCGCACGATGTCGGCATTTACGAACGAGTCTCCAGTAAATACGGTCTCAGCATCCGTACCACAAAGCGTGCGAGGGTCAGTAATCTCAGGGCAGAAGCCCTCAGGGATGATGGCATCGTGGTGAATGGCACGCGATGGCATAACGATATCGCCCTGCTTACGACCAAGTGCCGCAGCAGCAAAGCCTATAACGGCGAGCATATCATACTTATCGGTTGCGAGCGTGAGGGCACGCGACACACCTGCCGACGAGAGGGCCTTACCGATGCCCACCTCCTTGAGGTCGTAGCTGTGCTTCAACACCTTAGCTTTATCCAGCGCATAGCGCATAGCGCGATACTCGCGCGATGTTGGGGCGCAAATCAACACTCTCATACTACCACCACTTTTCATATACACCGCCTATACCCAGCGCCGCAGCCTCGTCGGCAGTAAAGAGCGTGCGCATATACTCCGCCATAGCTGCATTTGTGGTGTCAATAGCATAGAGGCCAGGGTTACCACACTGCACTTCGTTAAGACCCACGATGTCGGCCGACGACTTAAGCGGAAATACCTTCTTATAGACATTTGCCAGCGCAAGACGCACATCCTCAGCCTCTACATTCTGCATTGTCGAGAGGTAGAAGCCCGTCTTGCAGCCCATAGGGCAGAACGACACGATTGATGCACCAATCTTCTCATCGAGACGGAGATAGTAGGCCATAAGGTGCTCGATGGTATGCACCTCGCCTGAGCCGAGTGGTGCGTGAGCCATAGGCGCACGGAAGCGTAAGTCCCACGAACGCACCTGATACTGATCGTTGATGGTGTACACCGAACGAAGGTAGAGACCTGCGTCGAGCGTGCGGTGATCTACATCGAACGATGATACGATACTCTTTTCCATAGAATTATTCTGTTTTAGTTATGTTACTAATTTTCAACTGCCCTCCAACAAGTTTGTTGACAGCCTCACATCGTAGGAAGTTGTACAACAAGAGCTAATAATTTTATGCTTGCGAAGCTCGTAAAAGCGGAGTTTACTTTGGGTAAATGAGCATTTTAAGAGCGAGCATAACGACATAGTAGCCTTGTTAGACAGCTTTACTCCGCAAAGTTAATAAAAATTCGACTATCCCAATAAAAAATATTATCTTCGCACAGTAATAACGCGATAAGTTATCGCCCCAATAGAGAGAATTATGAAGTTTCGCACCGAGATAGAGCTCAAAAAGTGGAGCGAGCCACTCGAGTATAGCCACCAGATTCTATGCCTCGGCTCCTGCTTTGCCACCACCATCGCCGACCACCTGCGTCGCAGCAAGTTTCGTGTCGTGGCATCACCCACAGGCACACTCTTCAACCCCGCATCAATAGCCCTCGCAGTGCGACATATGAGCAAGGGATATAAGTCTAAGATTGAAGATATTACAGAGCTTGACGGCAACTATGTTAACTACAACTTCCACTCACAAATATCCGCCCCGACATACGACAAGCTTAACGCCACAGTGACCACAGCCCTCGAGCAGGGTGCTGAGGCTCTGCGCAATGCCGACCTTACCATCATCACCCTCGGTACGGCGTGGGTCTACCGTCTACGCTCTACGGGCGAGGTGGTGGCTAACTGCCACAAGCAGCCGCAACGGCTCTTTAGTCGTGAACTGCTCACCGTGGACGAGTGCGTCGCCTACCTCGAGGAGATTGTCACCTCAACACCTTCGCGCCTTCTCCTCACCGTTAGTCCTGTACGCCACATAGGCGAAGGTTTGGAGGATAACTCGCTGAGCAAGGCGATACTACGCGTAGCGATTGACATTATCTGCCGCCGCCACAGCGACCGCGTGGTCTACTTCCCCTCTTTCGAGATGCTCGTCGACGACCTGCGCGACTACCGCTTCTACGCCGACGACCTTGTACACCCCTCATCCAAGGCTGTGGAGTACATCGTCGAGAAGTTCTACGAGGCTGCAATCTCGCCCAGAGCCAAGGCAACGATGGAGAGGGTAAACGCAATATGCGCTGCCGTAAATCACCGTCCCCGCAACCCACAGAGTGAGGCTTATCGTGAGTTTTGCCTGAGGCAGCTCGAGGCGATAAATGGACTTGAGTGTGTAGATTTATCGCAAGAAAGGGCGACAATGGAGCGAATGTTACAAATAAATTTGTAACTTTGCGAGTTAAAACGCCACTCTATGCTAAAACGAACAATACTTAGGGCCGTAGCAGCCCTCGCTATAATGGTTGTGCCTCTGTGCGTAAATGCCGCAGAGCCACAGCTTGTTGTCAACATAATCCTCGGCACGATGCGCAGCAGCGACCTTGAGCGCTATGCCGACAACCTCTCCGAGGGAGGTTTCCGCCGTCTGATGAATGGAGGCTATACCTTCACCTCAGCACACCTCGACTACGCCACCACAGCCACTGCCGCAGGCATTGCGACCATTGCCACAGGCACGCAGCCATCGACACACGGCGTAATCGGCAGCCACTGGTGGAGCCACACAGACTCATCACGCGTATCGCTCATCGGCGATAGTAAGGCACACCCCGTAGAGTTCAGCACGGGCACGGGTAGCTACTCGCCCCACCGCCTGAGCGCACCAACCGTAGGTGATATGCTCCTCAGCGCCTACCCCAATAGTAAAAACTTCACCGTGGCGATAGACCCTCTTTCGGCGATTGTGGCTACGGGACATAGCGGCGTGGCATATTGGGCCGAAAGGAATAGGACAAATTGGACAACATCATCGGCATACCTCTACGCACTACCGCAGTGGGTCAAGGAGTACAACGAGGCGGATAACAACTCGATGTATGCGCAAAACCGCTGGACGCCACTGTACGACGCTACACGCTACCACAACAGCGAGGTGGCAGTGATTGAGGGCATCAAGAATAAGCACACTGAGCTCCTTAGTGACATCGACCTCAACCTCTCGAAATCGAAGATTGGCGCTATGTGCTACACCCCAGCGGGCAACACTATGCTCCTCGAGTTTGCGTCGACACTCATAGCTCAGGAGCGCCTCGCCTCGAACACTACGCCCGACCTGCTGACCATCGTTCTCGACACCCCTCGCTACATAGCCCAGACTTATGGTACCGAGTCGCTCGAGTATGAGGATATGATTTACCGCCTCGATAAGGCATTGGAGGAGTTTCTCACCTATGTCTACGCACAGGTGGATAGTCCGCATAAAATCGTGGTAGTACTCACTGCCGCACACGGCACATCGCCATCCTACAACCCCGTAGGGGGCCACAAACGCGAGCGCTTCAATATCCGTCAGATGGAGGTTATCGTAAACGCTTTCTTAGGCGCCCGCTACGGCTCTGAGAACTATGTCCTCGGCTTTGCCAACAACGCCCTATACCTCAACCAGAGAGTTATACTCGACAAGCGTCTATCGCTTGACACCATACGCGAGGAGGTGGCAACATTCCTCTTGCAACTGCGTGGCGTAGCAAATAGTCTCTCGGCATCATCGTTGCGCAACACATCATTCTCCGAGGGTCGCACACGCCTTTTGCAGCAGAGTTTCTACCCCACTCGCTCAGGCGATGTAATCATCGATTTGCAGCCAGGCTGGACCATCGAGGATAACTCATACCGCTCGGCAGCAGATGCAGGCTACAACTACGACCGTGAGGTGCCGCTCATCATCTACCGTGGTGGTGGCAAGGCTCAGGTTGTGGAGCGTGAGGTTAGCATCGTGGAGATAGCCCCCACCATCGCCCACATCCTCGGCATCGAGCGACCCTGGGCATCGGAGGCAAGGCCTATGCGAGAGATTAAGTAATGAATAACGAATAAAAACGATACAGAATATGAAACAAGATGCAATACAGGAGGCCATCATCGAGGAGTTCTCGATGTTCGACGATTGGCTCGACAAGTACGACTACCTTATCAGCCTAAGCGACTCGCTCCCGTTTATCGACGAGGGCAAGCGCACGGAGAAGTACCTCATCGAGGGCTGCCAGTCAAGGGTATGGGTGTCGTCGGAGATGCGTGACGGCAAGGTGTACTATGCTGCCGACAGCGACGCCATCATCACCAAGGGCATCATCACCCTGCTCATCAGGGTTATGAGTGGCCGAACACCAGAGGAGATTGCCGACATCGACCTCTACTTCATCGACGCCATTGGTCTGGGCGAGAACCTATCGCCTACGCGCAGCAACGGCCTCAGGGCTATGGTGGCACAGATGAAGCTCGACGCACGAGTATTTGCACAGATGCAGAAGTAATAGTTTGAAACGATAGACAAGATATGACACCTGAAGAGATTCTTAGCGTTGAGAAGAACATCGTTCTCACGCTCAAAAACATATACGACCCCGAAATTCCGGTCAACATCTACGATCTCGGACTTATCTACGAGATTAACTACGACCCTACGGGTGCTGCCGAGATCATTATGACCCTCACAGCCCCCAACTGCCCTATGGCCGATATGCTCCTCGAGGAGATTCACCGTGAGGTGATGAAGGTGCAGGGTGTGGAGAAGGTAAGCATCACGCTCACCTTCGAGCCTCAGTGGGATAAGTCGATGATGACCGAGGAGGCGATGCTCGAGCTCAACCTCTTCTAAACCCTAAAGAGGAGCGATGAGTAGCATAGAGCACGGTTATGACGAGGTTGTGAGGGCGGTATCGTCGCCCCGCACCGAGTGCCTCAAGGAGATTGCAGCCCTCAACAAGGGCATACTATGCGACCTCTTCACCGAGTTGACTCGTGAGCGCCTTGTGCGCAAGCAGTGCGACATCGACGCTATGTTGCGTCAGGCTAACTACGACTGGAACCAGACGCTCATAATGTTACTTTTCAGGGTTATCGGCGGCAGCCACAACAAGCTACCGATGACCGACCTTGCCAACATAACACAATATGTGGCTATCACGCGTGAGAGCAACTCACTAACCTCGCTCGAGGCGCTGCTGCTCGGTAATTCAGGCTTACTCGACCTCTACGACGAGGATAGCTATGTGCGTCAGCTCAGGGAGGAGCACGCACACCTTGTTGCCAAGTATCGCGTGGTGCCAATGTCGGCCAATGCGTGGAAGCTACGAGGTATGTACATCCACAACCACCCTACGCTACGCCTTGCACAGATAGCGGCATTGTTGCATAAGGGCAGGGTGAGCGTGTCGAGCGTTATGTCGTGCCTCACGCGTAGGGATGTATACAACATCTTCTCGTGCGACAGCTCGCAGTATTGGTCCGAGCTTATCGCCAAGCTCTACCGCCGACCACCACTAACACGCCGCATAGGTCAGTTCAAGTGCGACATCATAGGCATCAACCTCGTGGCACCACTCATCTTCACCTATGGCGTCTACATCAACTCGGCATACCGCATTGAGCAGGCCATAGACCTACTCAACAACATCCCCACCGAGGACAACAACTACATCAAGCTCTGGCATACCTACGGCACCGTTGCCAAATCGGCCTTCGACAGTCAGGCACTGATACAGCTAACGAGGGAGTATTGCGAGAATGGCTACTGCGACCGCTGTCCGCTATACCGCAAGATACGAAAATAGACACCACATTAACCCACAGCATCGCGTGTTTACCACCAACCGACCATTCAAGGAGGGGTATGTTCACCCCTCAAGGGTATCATACCAAGCCCTTGCCGACAATATTGTTGCGGACCGCAGCAGTAAGGTCGACAAGGTGAGGGCGATATATGCGTGGGTGTGCAAGAATATCGACTACGACACTACCTACTCCATCTACCACGCAGACGAGTGCTATGCGGCACGACGAGGTGTATGTCAGGCCTACTGCGAGCTATTCTACCATATCGCCAAGTGCGTCGGCATCCGCACGCGCATCGTTACAGGCAAGTCAAAAGATAGGTATGGCGTCATAGGCGAGAAGGGGCACGCCTGGTTATATGTCGACCTCGACGGCAAGGGTATGCTCCTCGACCCCACTTGGGGTGCTGGCGGCGTAAATGGCAACATCTTCACGCGCGATAGCAATACGATGTGGTGCTGGTACGATGTCGACCCAAAGTTGATGATACTATCGCACCTACCCGAAAACGAGGAGGATCAGTTTCTCGACACACCCATAACAGCGAGCCAATTTACCACTATGCACCCAGCTACGGCCGAGTGGGCGCTCTACAAGCTCGACATAGACCGCTTCTTCGCCCTTGCGCGCAGCAATAGGCTCGAGATGCCAAAGCTCTACCCTGGTCGTGATGGCGCAATCGTCGAGCTACTCGACATACCACTTCACCGAACGCTACGCGTGGGCCGCTGCTACACCTTCCGCATCAAGCTCAAGGATAGCCGCTACAACATCTATATCGTTAACTACCGCACGAATACCGACCTTAGCGAGTGGCAGTACGAGGGCGACGGCATCTACTACATCAACTACACACTGCGTGATAGTGACGACCTGCGCATCGTCTACGGCAGGGAGGGCCAAAAGGAGCGACAGGTACTCATTGACTACTCCGCTGTCACCGAGGATGATAGGCGTAGGCAGAACCAAGACAACCCGCTCTACAAACCCGAGATGAGCTCCGTTGCCAACCTTTATGCTAAGGAGTGGGAGGATGCGGGCGTTGATGGCCACACCTTAGCCCGACACATCAAGGATCAGCGTATCGAGGCTTTGCCTATCATCTACACCACCTACGGCGTTACGCTAAGGATTGTCGACATACCTATGCACCACCGCCTACGCAAGGGCGTGACCTACACCTTTAGCTTCTACCCTCGCACCACGGGCAAGTGGGCCATTGTCGAGAATAAGATTAAGTGGCATCGTGACTTTGAGTGCTCACCAGATGGCAGGCTCACCATTCGCATCACGCCACAACTTTCGGGTATGCTCATCCTGAGCCTCAACGAAAACGAGGACAAATTCTACGGTGTCATCGGCTACGAGGTAGAGCCATAAAACTTGCGCCGCTACACACCTCTCTTTGCACGACACATATATATAACAAAATAGGCTAACCTTTCGGGTTAGCCTATTATTTGCATATCAGCACACGAACTACTTAATACGCTCGTAATACTCACGAGTACGAGTATCAACGCGAATCTTATCGCCGGTGTTAATGAACAAAGGCACCTTGATAGTTGCGCCAGTGTTTACAGTAGCAGCCTTGAGTGAGTTAGTTGAAGCGGTATCGCCACGAACACCTGGCTCGGTGTAAGTAACCTCCATATCAACGATTGGAGGAAGCTCAGCTGAGAGAACGGTCTCCTTCTCGGTGTGGAACATTACCTCAACGATCTGGCCGTCAGCCATAAGGTCTGCGTTGTTGATAAGGTTCTTGTCGATGTTGATTTCCTCGAAAGTCTCAGTGTGCATGAAGTGTGCACCGAGGTCATCCTCATAGGTGAACTGGTATGGACGACGCTCTACGCGAACCTGCTCGATCTTCTGTGATACTGAAGAGAAGGTCTTGTCGAGAACATTACCGTTCTCGAGGTTCTTGAGCTTTGAGCGCACGAATGCTGGGCCCTTACCTGGCTTGCAGTGCTGGAAGTCGACAACGATGAAAGTCTTGCCGTCCATCTCTACGCACATACCAATCTTAATGTCAGATGCTGTAATTGTCATAGTGATTTATGTTTAGTTAATTTATATGTTCCAAATGTCGTTAAGTCGTTATCAGCGATATAACCTCGCAAAGATACAAATAATTTTTTAACTACAAAAATTTTTGTACCCACTCACCCACGCAAACAAGATAGAGCCTGCCCGAAAGCAGACTCTATCCAATTCATATCGCCTTACCCGAGGCGACCTACGCCATTAGAGGTTATCGAGGCAGAAGTCGACCATCTTCTGACGAATGTTAATCATATCGTCAGGACGCATCGAGTGGTTCTGGTCAGGATAAACCATCATATCGTACTGCTTGCCAGCGTGGTTCAGTGCTCGGCACATCTCCATAGCATTCTGGAAGTGTACATTGTCGTCAGCCGTACCGTGGATAATCAAGAGGCGGGTGTGTGGGCTCAATCTATCGGCAAAGTTGATAGGCGAGTTATCGTCGTAGCCCGCAGGGTTATCCTGTGGCAGGCCGTTATAGATCTCGGTGTAGATAGAGTCGTAGTAGCGCCAAGAGGTCACAGGTGCCACAGCGATAGCCATCTTGAAGAGGCCGTCACCCTTGAGCGCGCAACCCAACGCCATAAAGCCGCCATACGACCAGCCATAGATACCGATACGCGAAGCATCGACATACTCCAAGTGACCGAGGTGGCGAGCAAACGAGATCTGATCCTCAACCTCGCAGTAGCCCAAGTTGCCATAAGTCACCTTCTTGAACGCCTCACCACGATAGCCCGTACCACGAGCATCGCACGATGCAACGATATAGCCGTTACGCGCCATAGTCTCCTCCCAATCGGTAGCGTAGCGGTTAGCAATCTCCTGTGAGCCAGGACCAGAGTACTGGGTCATAAGCACAGGATAGCTCTTATTCTTATCGAACTTCTCAGGGTAGATCAAGTAGTACTGAAGCTCATCACCACGCTCGGTAGTGAAGGTCGAGTAAACGCGCTGATACTCAGGCTCTGCCTCGGTAGGCTCCTCAATCATAAGCGAGCGCACCATCTTACCCTTAGCATTGTACACCGCAGCCGTAGGATAGCAGTCTGTTGCAGAGTGTTCCGCAGCAAAATACTTCATATCAGCCGATGGATATACTCGCCAATAACCTGGCTTTGAGAGCAAGCAGGTCTTGTTGCTACCGTCAAGCTCCACAGAGTAGAGGTGACGCTCCAGAGGTGACTGCTCGGTAGACATATAATATAGAGTCTTGCCGTTTGGCGCAAGGCCCACGAACTGCGTAACCTCCCACTCACCTGCGGTGATAGCATTGAGGCGACCCTCGTTTATAGAGTGCAAGTAGAGGTGGAAGTAGCCCGTTGTTGTCTCCTCGCGCACGATGAAGTGCTCACCGTCGATAAAAGTGATGGTAGCATCGCTTGGACGCTCCACATAGCGGTCATCCTGCTCATTGTAGATAACTCGCTGCGTGCCGTCGCCCTCAACAAGCACCACCTCAAAGTGGTTCTGAAGACGGTTCACTCGGTAGTAGAAGAGCTTACCCGCAGGGGTATAGCCGATGCGTGGCAAATACTTATCTACCTCAGCACCAGTGTCTACGGTGCGGGTCTCGCCAGTAGCGATATTGTAGGTATGGAGCGTAACGATAGAGTTCTCTTCACCAGCCTTAGGATACTTGAAGCGGTAAGCCTCGTTGTAGAGCTTGCCATCGAAGCGCATCATCTCGAACTCCTTGACATTGCTCTCGTCGAACTTGAGATACGAGATCTCAGCGCCGTCGGGCGAGAATGCGTATGCCTGTGTGAAGCCATACTCCTCCTCGTAGACCCAATCGGTGGTACCGTTGATGATATGGTTCCACATACCGTCGTCGGTGATATTGTAAATCTCGTTGGTCTGGAGGTTGTAGAGGAAGATGTCGTTGTTGTACGACATAGCGAGGAAGCGCGAGTCGGGCGAGAAGGTGATATCGCGCACATCGTCAATCTTAATTGTCGAGCCGTCGGGGCACGAGATATAGTAGTCCGAGAAGTACGAGTGTCGATAGACCTCCTGACGAGGAGATGCGCCATCCCACTTCTCATAGAGTGCCATAGTGCCATCTGGCGACTTAACATACGACATAATCAGCTTATCGCTGGTAAAGACCACCTTACCCTCCGATGCACGCTTATAGTCGTAGAGTTTCACCTCCTTGCCATCAAGCTCCATATACTGATCTGTGCCTGCCGCTGGTGTTAGCGAGGCGGGCGAGATGTAGTCGGGGGCTGCGCTGTTGCGCGCCTCGATCATCTCCAAGTAACTCACCTGTGCCGATGCTGTCATCGCAGCCATAAGCACCGCTACGGTACATAAAAGTTTTCTCATAGTAGTTATAGGTATTTAGTTTATATTATCATCATTTTCAACACCTTGCGACTAAATGTCATCAATCGAAAAGTCGTAGCTCAGGCGCTTACCCGTCGTAAACTTCGAGTTATCGAGCTTGGTGTTGAACTGGTCGACCGTAACGCGAATATTCTCCTCGTAGGGAGGCATCAGGAGGTCGAAGTTGAGAACATAGTTCATCGCCGTCTCGATAATCTCCACCAGCGCCTCACGATCAATCTTGCGCTGACCAAAGGCCATAGGACGCACCAGCGTCTGGCGCTTGCCCTCGACGAAGAAGCACTTTTCGCGATTGATGAATATGCGACCCACAAGGTAACCCTCATCGGCACTACGATTATACTTTAGCGAGTCGGAGAGGAAGTTGTAGATGTTAATAACGCCGATGTACGAGTTATCCCTATTCTCCTGCACATAGCTATTCTGCCAAATGATGTGGTTCGAGTCGAACTCAAAGACATCGGTGTGCATCTGGAATATCAGGATGTCGCTCGCCACCTGCAACTGCGCCTCGAACTTACCCCTATCACGATACTCGATACGCACACGACGGTCAAGGCGACCATCGAGCTCGTCGTCGATCTCCGAAGCCATCTCGAAGAGCGACTCCTTGAGGTCGTTGAATGTTGCGAAGGTATTGTCGAAAATCTGCTGCTTGAGCGTCGACTTCTTGACAATAGCCTCTAAAATTTTGTTTCTCAGTGTACTCATACTATATTTATGTTTATTTCTTTCCCCCTTACACCTCGACTCGGACTATCTCAGGCGCAACATAGCACCCTCCACGAGGTTGTCCGTAGCACGGATATGGTTGAGCTTCGAGAGGCTCTGCAAGCGGATGCCGTAGAGCTGCGATAGCTGGTGCAGCGTCTCGCCCTTCGACACTCGGTGCATCATCTCGTTACCCACCCAACTTGAGGCCTTGCGCTCGATATATACCACATCGCCCTCCTGAGGCTCAGCACCCGACTTGAGGTCGTTGAACTTACGCAGCGTCTGCGGCGCTATCTCGAAGAGCTTGCCAATAGATGCGAAGCTATCACCAGCCTTAGCCACCACATAGTAGGCGCCGTTGGTCAGGTAGACATTGTAGCCGTGGTGCGAGTTAATCGTCACGCGGAAGTTATTTGGGTCGATGCCCTTATCGGCATACGCCTTAGTCATATCGCGCTGCGATGCCTCCTTCCCCTGCACATCTGCTGCCAGCAGCGGCGTCTCCGCCTCTGGTGCCACATTGGGCGCATATCCCAACTCGCGCTGAGCATACTCGTCGTATGCCGCAATGCCATCCTTGCGGTCGAGCAGGTAGAGGTGGTAGCGCTCGATAGTATTTATCAATCTATCGGCATAGTCTGGCGCTGTGGCATAGCCCGCCTGCTTGAGGCCCTTAGCCCAGCTCTTGTAGTCGTCGCTATCGTAGGCAAACAAGAACTCGTATCGCTTACCCTCGCACAGGAACTCAGCGTGGTCGTTGAACGAGGCCTCGACACTATCATATACACGGAAGCAATCATCGGGACGGTCATCGGCGTGGGTTATGGTGCGGCCCGTCCACGAGCTCTTGCACTTGATGCAGAAGTGGTTATTGGCCACACGCGCAAGGTAGCCATTGCCGAAGCCCGACTCGAGCACCGCCTGACCCATAGTGATGCTGGCAGGGATGCCATAGACCTCCATATTCTCGATTGCGATATGTCGCCACTTGTAGATATACTCCTCTGGCGTCATCTTCACCCACTCCTCTGTTGGCTGCTGCGCCTTATCGGCCTCAGGCTCTGCCACCTGTGCCCAAAGGGTTGCCACCGATAGGAGCATTGCGAAGAGTAGGCTCGCTATATTTATTGTCATTTGTCTCATTGCTACACAATTCTTATATTTCCATCATCGCCGCACCCCAAAGATATGTGTACAGCCTTTGCAAATATACAAAAAATTTCACTCTCACCCACCATTTTAGGAGATAAAAAAGGCGCTGACCGCCGAAGTTTATCACTCCGCAGTCAGCGCCGACGCTTTTAGTCTATGGTTACGCCCCCAAATCGACTACTCGAACGACACCACAGGTGCCACCTCAGCACCCTCCTGAGCCTCGAATAGCGA
Organism: Alistipes sp.; assembly: GCA_017631255.1. GTDB lineage: Bacteria > Bacteroidota > Bacteroidia > Bacteroidales > Rikenellaceae > Alistipes. The sequence goes on along the minus strand of JAGBTP010000018.1, from coordinate 34,480 downwards.
GAGCTTCTCGAAGCCGAACATCGAAGCAATCAGGCTCTTTGGGAACTTACGAATCGCAACATTGAACTCGCGCACCTTCTCGTTATACTTTCTACGCTCGGTAGAGATGCGGTTCTCCGTACCCTCGAGTTGCTTCTGCAAGTCGAGAAAGTTGGTGTTGGCCTTGAGGTCGGGATAGCTCTCCGCAATGGCGATAAGTCTACCAAGTGCTGAGCCCACCTCATTTTGTGCCTCTAGCCACGATGCCATCTGCTCAGGCGTTGCGGTCTCAGGGTCGAGGGTGAGCGATGTTGCATTAGCACGCGCCTGGGTCACCTGCTCCAGTGTCGAGCTCTCGTGCGCAGCATAACCCTTGACCGTATTCACAAGATTAGGAATAAGGTCAGCACGACGCTGGTAAACAGTCTCAACATTTGCCCACGCCTCAGAGACACCTTCCTGCTTGCTAACCAAACCGTTGTATGCTGATACGGCCCATACAACCACTACGGCGATAACGCCCAATACGATAAGTAAAGTCTTGTTCTTCATATTGTTAAAGTATTAATATTTTTCCTATTTTTCTTCATCCTATCCACTACCAACTTGAACCTGAGCCGCCACCGCCGAAGCTACCGCCACCAAAGCCTCCTCCGCCGAAACCACCGCCATAGCCACCACCATAGCCACCACCACGACTCGTGCCTCCCATACCCAACGGGAAGAACCATATACCACCACCGCCATTGCCGCCACGATGGTCATCATCACGCTGTCGGCGCGTGTGGTCGGTATGACAGTTATCACAGTGGAGTGTCTCGACGATATAGTGCTGCATAGTCGAGAGTATCATTCTATCACGCTTGACCACCCTAAGGCTATGCTTACCGCAGTTCGGGCACTTGGTCTTTGCGCGCTCAGCAACAACGACCATAACGATAGGCACCAAGACAAATATCACGACGATGCATAGTGCAAGCCACATCACCGCACCATCAGCCTCAGCCTCAGCACGAGGCAGCTCTCCCGAAGTGAGTAGCTCGTCAACAGCCCTAACGCCCGCAACCATACCCGCCGAGTAGTCGCCCTGACGGAAATATGGAACCATATACTGCTGCTGAATCTCGTAGCAGTGGGCATCCGTTAGCACGCCCTCGATGCCATAGCCCGTATGGAAGCGTATCTCACGCATATCCTCCACCAAGAGGATTCCGAGGCCATTATCCAGCTCGTCGTCGCCAACACCCCAGCCCTCGAACAGCTCCTGCGAGAAGCCAAGCATATCGCGTGGATAGATGTCGCGAACAGCAACAATGGCCACCTCGGCAATGCCACGCTCCTTGAGCGAGTAGCATATCGAGTCGAGCGCCGCCACAGCATCTGTCGAGAGCACGCCGTCGGGATTCGTAACAAATCGTGTGCGATCGCTAAGCTGCACATTGCTGATATCCGACACGCGCCACGCCACCGCCTCAACAGCAAAGGCTGGCGTAGACACCGCAACACCCACAAAGAGTGCAATGGCAAGTAGTATCGATTTCATACCTTTCATACATAAGAAACGGGTAGTCCCGTAAGTTATTACTTATAAGACTACCCGCATTGCAATTTTCTATCACCAAAGCGACTACTTTTTGCTGTCGATAACCGCAACAAGTCTATCAAAGACCTCATCCATAGTACCGAGACCGTTAATCTCCGAATACTTATTCTGCTGAGTGTAGTACTCTGCCACGATGGCAGTCTGCTGGCGATACACCTCGATTCTATTGCGGATAACCTCCTCAGAAGCGTCATCAGCGCGACCCGACTCCTTACCACGGAGAAGGATACGGTTTACTAGCTCCTGCTCTGGCACATCCATATAGACCATCACATCGACCTTAGCACCAGCCTCAGCGAGCATAGCATCGAAGATCTCAGCCTGTGCCGTAGTGCGTGGAAAGCCGTCAAAGATACATCCCTTGTCGTTATGCGAAAGCATATAGTCGCGTACCATCTCAACCACGATAGAGTCGGGAGCAAGCTCACCGCGTGAGATATAACCCTCCATACTCTTACCAAGCTCCGTACCTCGCTTAATCTCCGAGCGAATCACCTCACCAGTAGAGATATGGTATAGGTCGTAGTGCTGCGCAAGTCGTGCCGCTTGTGTACCCTTGCCACAACCTGGCGCACCAAAAAGGATAATGTTAACCATCACTATTTAAGTTTTATGTTACTACTCCGGTAAAAAAATTTGAGGCAAAGATATATTTTTTTTTGCAATTTAACAATCAAAACGATACTTTTGCAAAAAATTTATTAAATTAAAAATTGCCGCACTTACTATGAACAAAAAAACGGGAACCGAGATATCATCTTTGGGCGAATTTGGCCTTATCGACCGCCTCACCGCACGCCTCGAGAAGCGCAATGCAACCACCCTTAAGGCTGCTGGCGACGACGCTGCCGTCATCGATATGGGGGAGAGCGTTATGCTCCTATCTACCGATATGATGACCGAGGGTATCGACTTCGACCTGAGCTACTTCCCACTCAAGCACCTCGGCTACAAGGCCATCGTGCGCGGCATAAACGACATCATAGCGATGAACGCCAAGGCAGAGCAGGTGGTAGTAGCACTCGGCGTATCGGCTAAAATTACCGTCGAGGCACTCGATGCTCTTTACGAAGGTATGGAGTTTGCCTGCAAGGAGTATGGCGTCGACCTTGTTGGTGGCGACACCACAGCATCGCTCAACGGCCTTACAATCAGCATCACAGCCGTAGGTCGAGCAAAGAAGGAGACTGTTGTCTACCGCTCAGGTGCCAAGGAGCACGACCTTATCTGCATCACCTCGAACCTCGGTGCGGCATATATGGGCCTACACCTCCTTGAGCGCGAGAAGCGCGTGCTCAGCGGCGTGAATAACCCAGAGCCACAGTTCGAGGGCTACGACTACCTCCTTGAGCGCTACCTCAAGCCACGCGCAAGGGTCAACATCATCAACGCACTCAGCGAGGAGGGCATCACCCCCACCTCAATGATTGACCTTTCGGATGGTTTGGCGTCGGACCTCAGACAGATATGCAAGTCGTCGGAGTGCGGTGCGCGCATCTACCTTGAGCGTATACCTATCGCCCGCCAGACATCGCAGCTTGCCGAGGAGATGCACATCGACCCCGTCATCGCAGCACTCAACGGTGGCGAGGACCACGAGCTACTCTTCACCGTACCCCTCTCGATGCAGGAGAAGGTTATGCAGCTCGGTCTTGTCGACATCATCGGCCACATCACCCGCCCAGAGGCTGGCGTGGTGCTTGTAACGCCCGACGGCGAGGGCATCGCTCTCAAGGCTCAGGCCTTCGACCGATAGAGCTGTAACGATACAACAATATATGCTCCGCCATTCAGCGGAGCATATATTGTTTATGGGGATATTTGATTTTCGCGTACTACTCTACAATCCTACGGTGCTACGGATATGCCACGCACCACTCGGCACTACTTCGTAGTATAAATAAGGTGCTCAAGTTCTCGGAGCAGGTTACGCTGTGGGTCCTCGGGTGCATAGAGGGCGAACATAACCACCAGCGCCTCGGATGTAGCCTCGTCGATAGTCACATAGCCGACGAATGGTCCACCCATAAAGTCGCCAGCAACCTCCCACCAACCACGCAGCTCGAGCCAATTACGGCCATTGATGTCGATGTCGGGTGTGATAGTGAGTGACTGCGGCTCGTTCGAGAGGCGCATATATGAGCCCTTGGCATCCTTGCTCGAGATTGTCGCCAGCTTAGCATCCACAGCACCCATAACCGATAGTGCCTGCATATCTACTGGCAAGGTAGGATCTACGGCACTCTTAAACGCGAAGATATACTGCGCACGCGTTGGGTAGTCACGCAGGTACCAGAGCAACTCCTTATCGCGTGTATTAGCCTTAAAGAATCCCGCAGGGATAACCATCTCCACGCCTGTATGGTTCTTGAAGTCGGCCATCAGTTCCTTGGCTGGGCGCTGGGCGTAGTAGCGGTTGCTATTGTTGCGCTCGCCTCGCTCCAACTCCTCACGCAGCGCAACGGCATTTGTCACAACATAGTCGACACACGCCTCCACCGATGGTGCGGTGATTGTGAGTATGGTCTGTGGGCGGGCATATACATTATTACTAATGCCATACGACGCCTCCGCTACGGCAGGGTTAATGCTAACAACAAGCAGATTTGGATACTTGCGGTCAATCTCCGACACGCGCTCAGGTGCGGCGTGCTTGACGATATTGAAGTAGCCCTGCGGGCGTGTCAGGCCTGGTGCCGACGCCTCCAGGAGGTCGCAAATAGCATAGCTCAACTCACCTGGCCACACATCGTCATTAGCCACTACCACAACATCGTAGGCATCGCCAGCAGTGGTCCTTTCGGGAATGGTACTCTTGACGGTACACGACGCAAGTGCGAGAGAGGCAAATGTCACCACAAGGGCAATAAATTTTGTAAAAAGGTGTTTCATAGCAAGTAAGATGTTATACCTCACGCCCACCAACGCAGCGAGCACCGAGGTTTTGTTACGAGCCCACGGTGGGCAATATCCATACAAAGATAACCATATTTTTCGATTTTCAAAAAAAAAGTTACCTTTGCGTCGGTATAAGTGAACTAATTAGAGTATTTCGAAATATAAGATATGCGCATTAAACCAGGCAGACTACTTCGTTGGATGTTCCCCGGCGTTGTGTGGAGGATGGATGACCCCGACGGCATCTACCTCACCTTCGACGACGGACCCACGCCCGGTGTCACCGAGTGGATACTCCACACCCTCGACCGCTACGACGCGAAGGCCACCTTCTTCGTCCTCGGCAAGAATGTGGAGCTATACCCCGACCTCTACCAGATGATTATCGACCGTGGACACAAGGTTGGCAACCACACCTACTCCCACCAGAAGGGTTGGACGATGACGCCAGAGCGATATATCGAGGATGTGGATTTAGCTGCCGATATGGTGCATACCGAGCTCTTCCGCCCGCCCTATGCCCGCATCACACGCACACAGCTGCACGAGGTGTCGCAGCGCTATCGCGTGGTTATGTGGAATGTTCTCTCGCGCGACTACAACAGCCACCTATCGCCTAAGGCCTGCCTCAGGGGCACGATTAAGGGTCTGCGTGGCGGCGACATCATCTCGTTGCACGACAGCGCAAAGTCTTTCCGCAATACGAGCTATGTACTACCAGCACTGCTGCGCGCAGCACGCGAGAAGGGTCTGGAGTGCAAGATTTTGGAGTTATAACAGTTAAGAATACCGCAAAGATGAATATCATAGTCGCCATTACGGGAGCCAGCGGCGCAATATATGCGCGTCAGGTGCTCGAGCTACTCATCGCCTCACCCACCGTTGAGCGCATAGCCCTCATCAAGAGTCACCACGCCGCCGATGTGCTGCGTGCCGAGGGCGTGGAGCTACCCAGCGATAAGCGCATCGTGGAGTACGACAACGAGGATATGTGGAGTTCGGTAGCAAGCGGCTCAGCAGCGTGGGATGCTATGATTATCGTCCCTGCATCTATGGGCTGCGTAGCACGCATAGCGACGGGCGTGTCACGCACACTCATCGAGCGCGCAGCAGATGTGATGCTCAAGGAGCGCCGCCGCCTCATTCTTGTGGTACGCGAGGCACCCTACTCACTCATCCACCTTCGTAATATGGTATCAGTTACCGAGGCTGGCGCTATTGTAATCCCCGCCTCACCCGCCTTCTACTTGGGCGCCGACACCATCGAGAACCTATGCCTCAACCTCTCGCAGCGCATCGTCGAGATGACAGGCATCGCTACCCCACATCAGCGCTGGGGCGAGAGTGCAGACAAGTAGGACAACCACATATCTGCGCGCCACAGCGCACAAATACCCCCCGAAGAATAGGCGCTTACAGCGTACATATATATAAGATAAGTGCCTCGGAAATCCGAGGCACTTATTATTTTCAAGATCCACCACGCCAGAGTCTATCTTGCATCCTTAATGGTGTAATAATCCTTCGACAACTGCTCCTTAAGGTCTCCAATCGAGGCAAACCTCTTCTCGTCACGCAACTTCTCGACAAGCGTCACACTCAGCCTACGACCATATAGGTCGCCCACAAAGTCGATAATGTGTGTCTCGAGAAGTAGCTCCTTGCCTCCCACCGAGGGGCGGATGCCGACATTCGACATTGCGCGATACTTGCGTCCATCAATCTCCACCTCCGAACGATATACACCACGCTCAACATCGGGATACGCCTCAAGCGACATATTCGCCGTTGGGAATCCTAACGCGCGACCAATCTTTTTACCATGGATAACCTCTCCCTCTATAATCATAGGCTACTTAGTCATTTGGCTTGTTAGTTTACGAACGAGGCTATACTCCGAGAAGAACTCGCGCGCAAAGACACGCAGCACGGTGTACATAGGAATGGCGAGCAGCATACCCCACACGCCAGCAACGGTGCCAGCAATGAGGATGCAGAGGAATATCTCCAAGGGGTGTGCCTGCACTCTATCGGAGTAGAGTGTCGGCTGAATCACGAAATCATCAATAATCTTCACGCTCACAACCGTCGATGCCAGCACGATGGCCGTATAGAGCATATCGCCATCGATGGGCGAGATGACAGCAAAGCACAGCGACAGGAAGGCTCCGATAACGGGACCTGCATAGGGGATAACATTGAAGATACCCATAATGAGGCCGATGATAAGGGCATCGCTGGGCGCCATACCGAAGATGAGCATCACCACGGCGATGATTATCATAAGCAGCAAGCTCTCAACCATCAAGCCACCGAAGTAGCGCGATAGCAGCGCCGTAATCGAGTCGAGCGCGTGGAATACATTGCTGCGATAGCGGTCCGGGAAGAAGAGTGCGACGAGCTTATAGAAAAGGCCGTCGTCTTGCATAAAGTAGTAGGTGATAAACGATACGGAGAAGAAGGCGATGCCCACGCTCTTGAACACCGATGCGATGTTTGCAAAGGTCTGCACATAGTCCACATCGACGATGCTGAGCACAAACTGCTTAAATGCAGCACCGATGTCGCTAACCTCAAGAGCAAGGTGCTTATGCAAAGCCACCTTAAGGTCGACAAGCGACGACTCGATAAGGTGTGTGACGCCATCCCAATCGAGCGAGGCAAGTTCGTTGAATTTACCAGCAATAAGCGGCAGGAAGAGGGCGCAAAATGCACCCAGCACCACCCACATAACGAGCAGCGTAACGGCTGCCGCAGCGCTTCGAGGCATATGCCACCCGAAGATACTGAGCGACTGCAAGCGCACCACAAGAGGTCTACCCACGAGCGACAGCACCGCAGCGGCAAGCACATAGAGTACGATGTTCCACAGGTACCATATCAGCCACAGCACCAGCACCACCACCGCAATGGTGACCACACCTCTAAGTATCTTCTCGCCATTCATACCTACGCGCTTCGCCTCAATCTGTTATACTTTCGTTAGTCGTACGCGACCACACCTACGAGTTACGCTTAAGGCGCGCGATAGGTGTCTGCGAGCCAATGACAGGATCACCAATCTCCACAAACAACTCCGCATCCTTAGGGATAAGCAGGTCGACACGCGAGCCGAACTTAATAAATCCCAGAGCGCTATTCTGTTCCACCACATCACCTGGGCGAACATAGTTCACAATGCGGCGCGCCACAAAGCCTGCAATCTGGCGGATGAGCACCTTGCAACCGCTCTTTAGGCGAACAACCGTCGTCGTGCGCTCGTTCTCGGTCGATGACTTAGGGTGCCACGCAACAAGGAAGCGACCGTGGTGGTGCTTGAAGTACTCCACCTCACCTGCCACAGGGTTCCAGTTGCAGTGCACATTAGTTACGGACATAAAGATAGATACCTGCAACATTTCACCCTCGAGGTACTCGTCAGCCTTAACCACCTCGGTCACCACGACACGACCGTCGCAAGGCGAGAATATCAGCTCATCGTCGTGGATCTGCACACGACGAGGCTCACGGAAGAAGGCCGCAACAAAGAACCAGAAGATGAGCAGGAAGCCCGCCATAAACCATAGGTAGACACTGCGTGTGTCGATGCAGTAGTAGACCAACATCCATATCGCAAGGCAAATTAAGCCCGTAACGCCTATGATTATGTATCCCTCTTTATTAATCTTCATAAGGTATAGTTTTTTAGGTTAGTATCAGATTAAATAAACATTGCCGCAACATAGAGGTATAGCAGCGCAAATGGTGCCGAGACGATAAGCGCATCGAATCTATCGAGGATGCCACCATGACCAGGGAGGATATTACCCGAATCCTTAACACCCGCATCGCGCTTAAACATCGACTCCACAAGGTCGCCAACAACACTCGCAAGTGCTACGACAAGTGCAAGGCCCATCCACAAAAGGTAGTTCTCCTCGAGCACGCACGCCGCAACAGCACCCATAGCCACTGAGCCGATAATGCCACCAACAAAACCCTCCCACGACTTCTTGGGTGAGAGGCGCTCGCAGAGCTTATGCTTGCCAAACGAGATGCCTGCCAGGTATGCAAACACATCGTTACCCCAAACAAGAAAGAGGTAGAAGAGGAAGTATAGTGGGTTCCACGCCTGAAGGTATTTATCATATCCCTGCAAAAGACTTGGAATAAGCAACATTACAGCTATTGGCAGCGCAAGGTATATAACACCCATAAGCGTCATTGCGATATTCATCATCGGGTTTGGGCGGTTGCGAAATACCTCGAACACGAAGCTCAGCATCACACACAGTGCCGCCACTGCCACACCTGCTACAAACACGATAGGGGGATAGCGCATATCGAACATTGTGAGGCCATCCTGCCAAGGGTAGACAAAAATGAACGCAGAGGAGAAGATAGCGAGCGAGCAGATAAGGCCCAAGAATCCCTGAGGCTCTGCGCCCTTAGCCCTTGCCAAGGCATAGAACTCCCAGAGACCTATGCACATAATGACAAGCATCAGCGCGCCGTAGCCTATATAACCCATAAGGGCTGCGCCAAGAACCACGCCAAAGAGCACAATGCCGCTGGCCGTTCTCACCAATAGGTTTCGCATCTTATCACTCATACTATCTACTTTTTGCGTTGTAATCTTTTAATTAGGCGTGTCAAGCCACACCGCACGATATTTAACTAATAGCACTCCACTAATTAGCCTTGCCACCAACCCTCATTGGTTAGCCACGCCGCACTATTATTTAATTAGCAGCGCCGCCCTCCGATGTCTCGGTTAGAGCATCAGCGCCCTCAGTCGCCTCAGTAGCACCCTCAGCTACCACCTCAGTAGTGTCCTCAGCACTCTCCTCGACAACCTCTGCATTCGACGCGCTCACCTCCTCCTTAGGAGTCTGGGCACTCTTGCCAAGAATCGACTCGATATCCTCTGTAAATATGGTCTCCTTAGCAAGGAGCAGGTCTGCCAAGCGCTCGATGTTCTCCCTCTCGCGCTCAATGATACCTTGAGCCTCCGCCACAGCCTCGTCGACAATACGGCGCACCTCCTCGTCGATAAGCTCTGCCGTACGCTCCGAGAATGGTTTAGTAAACATATCACGCTGACCAGCAGCGTCGTAGAAGCTCACATTACCCACCTTAGGGCTCATACCATAAAAGGCCACCATAGCATATGCCGTCTTCGATGTACGCTCCAAATCGTTGAGCGCACCCGTACTTGTAACGCCCATAAGCACCTGCTCCGCAACACGGCCAGCCACGAGTCCCGCCAACTTATGCTTGAAGTGCTCGACATTGTGATTTACCCTCTCCTCTGGCAGGTACCAAGTAGCACCCAGTGAGCGGCCACGAGGTATAATCGTAATCTTGAGCACAGGGTCGCAGTGCTCCAAGCGCCACATCACCGTTGCGTGTCCCGCCTCGTGGATAGCCGTCGAGCGGCGCTCCGCAGCGGTCATAGGCATATTCCTACGCTCCAAGCCACCGACGATACGGTCGATAGCGGCGAGGAAGTCCTCCTGCATCACGCAATCCTTATTGTTACGCGCAGCGATAAGCGCCGCCTCGTTACATACATTCGCAATATCGGCACCCGCAAAGCCAGGTGTCTGCTTAGCCAAAAACTCACGATCGAGCTTAGCATCAAGCTTGAGCTTACGGAGGTGCACATCGAAGATAGCCTTGCGCTCCTTGACATCTGGCAAGCCCACCTCTATCTGACGGTCGAAGCGACCAGCACGCATAAGCGCCTTATCGAGGATATCCACACGGTTAGTCGCCGCAAGGACGATGACACCCGCATTTGTCTGGAAGCCATCCATCTCTGTAAGCAGCTGATTGAGAGTATTCTCTCGCTCATCGTTACCCGAAAAGCCCGAATTCTTACCACGCGCACGACCGATAGCATCAATCTCGTCGATAAAGACGATACAAGGCGCCACCTTCTTAGCCTGCTCAAAGAGGTCACGCACACGCGAAGCACCCACACCCACGAACATCTCAACAAAGTCGGAACCCGAAATCGAGAGGAAAGGCACATTTGCCTCACCCGCAACAGCCTTTGCAAGGAGGGTCTTACCCGTTCCTGGAGGGCCGGCCAGCAGCGCACCCTTAGGAATCTTTGCGCCGAGGGCCTTGTACTTATCCGCCTTACGGAGGAAGTCGACAATCTCCATAATCTCAATCTTTGCCTCCTCAAGACCTGCGACATCCTTGAATGTCACACGCTCCTTATTATTCTTATCCGACATTTGTGCGCGTGCCTTGCCGACATTCATAATGCCGCCGCCAGCACCCCCACCAGCATTACGCGCCATTGAGCGCATAATGAATATCCACACAGCGATGATAAATATCCAAGGCAAGAGGTCGACAATATAGCTACCCCAACCCTTATCCGAGCGAGAGTACTTAACAACAACCTCCCTAACTTCGGGATTCTGCTCCTTAGCCACAGCCTCGGCCTTAGCCACACGCTCAGCGAAATACTGAACATCACCACCGGTGTTATAGACCACCTGAGCACCGCTCAGTGGCATAGTCTCGAAGCGCTTATCCGCTGCCATCAGCGAGTCGACAGCCTCCGCACGGAGGTAGAGACTCGCCTGCTCTCTATCCTTAACCTCAATACGCTCAACGAGGCCCTTCTCCACGAGCTCGTCGACCATATTCCAATCGCCCTCGACGGGTCGGGCATCGCTGCCGCCGAACATCGAGTAGCCAATGATCACCACCGCTACTAACACCCAGAACCACATAAAGTTAAAGCGAGGGCGTAGTATCGGCTGATTATTTCCTTTTGCCATAATTTTTTACTCAGATCTCACAAATGTTCACACTCACAATGGGGAATCCTACTGCTCACCGTAGCGTGTCAGAGGAGCATCGGCCCACAACTCCTCGAGGCGGTAGAAGCCACGCAACTCGGTCTGGAAGATATGAACGATAACATCGGTATAGTCCATTGCCACCCAAAACGCGTTCTGGCGACCCTCAACGCGTACAGGCCACTCGCCCATAACCTCAAACACCTTCTCCTCGATACCCGACGAGATAGCGTCGACCTGAGTTGTAGAGTCAGCGTTGCAGACAATGAAGTGCGAGCAGATAGCACCGTCGAAACCTGAAAGGTCGAGCGAAACAATACCCTGAGCCTTCTTGTCATCCATAGCCTCAACTATCGTATCAATCAATTTCTGTAAATTCTCCATAGTAGTTTAATAATCAATAATTTATCCTTAACCACAGCCTCACGACAACCGCTTATCGCGCGCGCTGAGATTATAACCATACTCAATATCTACGCAAAGATAATGAAAAAAGTTGGAAAAGCCAACACCAAAAAGTTTTTTTGTCATATTTTACACTTTTAGAACATTTAACAACGAAATAGAGCGCCGCCGCCTCAAAAATCTATCTCGCCCTTAAACACCGCATTAAAAAGCCATAAAACACCTATCGATACAAAGAACAAAAAAAGGCGCCTACGACAATCGCAGGCACCCCAATATTTTCACCCAAAGAGAGACTACACGCGCTCCTGATTTACACACTCAAGGATGGTTGTACGCAACGCCTCAACAATCGACTGCTTGACATAAGTACGACTCACAGCGAGGGCCACACGACGCGATGTAGCACCCTTAGCGATGCTCTTGACGCGATTTCGGCGTGATAGCGGGATAAACTCGAGCGCCATCTCAGGAATAATGGTCATACACGAAGTACAGTCAACCATACGCATCAGCGTGTCGAGCGAACCCGACTCAAAATAGAAGTGCGATGGTATCTCGTGTGCCGCCTGACAGAGCTCAAAAATCTGATCTCGCATACAGTTACCACGGCTCAAAAGAATCAAATCCTTAAAGTCTATGTCCTCGATTCGGATATTACTTCGCTCGAACATCGGGTGCGAAGGCGAGACATAGGCATAGAAGTGATCGCTAAACAAATCGTGCTCCGTGATGCCGTCGCCACAAGTTCCCGACGCCACCAGCGCAGCATCAATCCTATCGTGACGCAACGACTCGATAATGTCGGCCGTAACCATCTCGTGAATCTCAAGTTCCACCTTTGGATAGGCCTTCACGAAGCTCGGAATAAACTTATGCAGCAGATATGGCGCAATGGTCGGAATGACACCAAGGCGCATCTTACCAGCCGTCTGTCCACGCATCTCATCGACCGACTCACGAATATGGTTATACGAGCGGAGCGCCTCGCGCGCCTTGTCGAGCACCACCTCACCCACTGCCGTGGGGATGATTGGCTTCTTTGTGCGGTCGAGAAGCACCACACCAAGCTCCTCCTCAAGAGCCTTAATCTGCATCGAGAGCGATGGCTGAGTGACAAAGCAATGCTCCGCCGCCACCGAGAAACTACCACAATTAGCAACCGCTAAAAGATACTCAAGTTGGATTATAGTCATAGTATGTTTATAGATAATAATGTTTGCTTAGTGCAAAGTTATAAAAAAAATCTATATAACAAAATTATATTCTTAGAATCGTTTGTCAATTAATAAAAATTTCTATATTTTTGCACTCTTCGAGTGCATACGCCTACGCATATGGACTTCGGTGCGCGAGATTTTGAATTAACAACACACAAAAATACAAAACTTTACAACAATGAGCGAGACAAAGAAGAAGATAATACTCACAGGCGACCGCCCAACTGGCAAGCTACACCTCGGACACTTCGTAGGCTCCCTGAGCCGTCGTGTCGAGTTGCAGGAGTCGGGCCTCTACGACAAGATTTTCATTATGATTGCCGATGCACAAGCCCTCACCGATAACGCCGACAACCCAGACAAGGTACGCGAGAACATCATCGAGGTGGCCCTCGACTACCTATCGTGCGGCATCGACCCTACGCGCTCAACAATCTTCATCCAGTCGTATGTGGCAGAACTTACCGAGCTTGCGTTCTACTATATGAACCTTGTAACCGTGCAGCGCTTGCAGCGTAACCCTACCGTAAAGGCAGAGATTCAGATGCGTGGCTTCTCGGAGAATGGTGCCGAGGAGGAGAACCAGCAGCGCAAGGGTACGCCCGTAGGCTTCTTCACCTACCCTATTTCACAGGCGTCGGACATCACCGCCTTCAAGGCTACCACCGTTCCCGTAGGTGCCGACCAGGAGCCTATGATTGAGCAGACACGCGAGATTGTCCACAAGTTCAACTCGGTATATGGCGAAACTCTCGTCGAGCCAGAGATTATGCTTCCGTCGAACGCCGCTTGTTTGCGCCTGCCAGGCATCGACGGCAAGGCCAAGATGTCGAAGTCGCTGGGCAACTGCATCTACCTCTCAGACACTGCCGAGGATGTTAAGAAGAAGGTTATGAGTATGTACACCGACCCTGACCACCTCAAGGTTACCGACCCAGGAAAGGTCGAGGGCAACACCGTATTCACCTACCTCGATGCCTTCTCGAAGCCTGAGCACTTTGCTAAGTACCTGCCAGAGTACGAGAACCTCGACGCACTAAAGGATCACTACCGTCGTGGTGGCCTTGGCGATGTTAAGTGCAAGCGTCTGCTTATCGCCGTACTCGAAGAGTTATTGGAGCCTATCCGTGAGCGTCGCAAGTACTACGAGCAGCACATCGAGGAGGTCTACGACATCTTGCGTCGTGGCTCAGAGGAGGCACGCGCTACGGCAGCTGAGACCCTTAAGGATGTGCGTCGTGCTATGCGCATCGACTACTTCGAGGATAGCGAGCTCATCGAGCGTCAGGCTGCTGCCTTCCGTGCTAAGCAGTAGTGGTCGCCACGACACAACCCAAATAACAGATAAACATTCTAACAAGTCTAATGATACAACTTGGACAGAAAATAAAGGATCGTGTGTATGAGATATATCTCAACCTCACGCGCCGCCTATCCGACTCGCAGACGATGGCCATCCTCGCCATCATTGTGGGCGTATGTGCTGGCGTGGTGGCTCATATCTTCCATACGCTGCTCCACTTCATAACCCAAATGCTCACCTCGTGGACCCCAGATGACCAGGCGCAGTGGCTCTACCTGATCTACCCCGCTATCGGTATCATCCTGGCTACGCTCTTCGTCAAGTACATCGTCAAGGATGGCATCTCGGAGGGTGTGACGCGTGTGCTCTACGCCATGTCGCGGAACGACTCGCGCATCAAGGGCCATAACTGCTGGACCTCGGTGGTGGGTGGTGCTACGACCATTGGTTTTGGTGGTTCGGTAGGTCCTGAGGCACCTATCGTGCTTACGGGTGCCGCCATCGGCTCGAACATCGGTAAGCTGGCCAAACTCAACTACAAGAACATCACGCTGCTACTCTGCTGCGGTGCTGGTGCTGCGGTGGCTGCGGTCTTTAAGGCCCCAATTACGGGTGTTGTCTTCGTGCTTGAGATTCTTATGCTCGAGATCACCTCGAAGTCTATCATCCCGCTCCTTCTGGCGTCAATGACCGCTACGATCATCTCACTCTCGTTGCACGGCTTTGCACCTATTTATGCTGTGTCGCTTAGCGAAAGCGATATGTTTCAGGTGGCACAGGTACCGCTATTTGTGCTTCTTGGAGCCTTCTGCGGTGTTATGGCATACTACTTCACCTCGGTGAACTCTAAGGTGGGAGGCTTCTATAAGTCGGTGGGTGAGCAGTGGCGTAAGTGGCTCTATGCAGGCCTCACGCTCGGCATCCTCATCTTCATCTTCCCACCGCTCTACGGTGAGGGTCACGACAGCTTTAACGCACTTATGGCGGGTCAGACCGAAGACCTCTTCGATAACACGCTCTTCTACACGCTGAGCGATGCCGACTGGTTCCTCATCGTCTACCTTATCGCCATTATGCTCTTCAAGGTGGTGGCTATGGCTACTACCAACGCCGCAGGTGGTGTGGGTGGTACCTTCGCACCTTCACTCTTCGTAGGAGCCTTTGCGGGTGCTACGCTTGCCGTTATCTGTCGTGCGGTCTTTGGCTGGGATATCTCGATTACCTCATTCACACTGGCTGGTATGGCGGGCGTTATGTCGGGCGTTATGAAGGCGCCACTGACGGCAATCTTCCTTATCGCTGAGCTCTCGAACGGCTACGGTCTCTTCATCCCGCTTATGATCGTGGCGTGTATGTCATTTGCCGTAAACTATGGACTCGATCGCGACTCAATCTACACCAAGCAGCTGCGTATGCGTGGTGAGCTGCTCACGCACGATAAGGACTCGTCAGCATTCGTATTCCTGCGCCTCGACCAGCTTATGGAGACCGACTTTATCCGCCTCAGGGAGTCAATCACGCTTGGCGACCTTGTGAACATCATCTCGAACGCGCGCCGCAACATCTTCCCCGTTGTGAGCCACGATGGTAAGCTCATTGGCATCGTGCAGCTCGACGACCTGCGTCACGATATGTTCAATCGCGACAAGTGGTCGAAGTCGATTACGCACTATATGATTCAGCCACCTGATAAGATTCTCCAGAACGAGATGATACAGAGTATTATGCCACGCTTCGAGCAGAGTAACACCTGGATGCTGCCCGTAGTGGACAAGGAGAACCACTACCTCGGCTTTATCTCCAAGTCACGCATCCTCAACTCATATCGCGAGGCGCTGGTAAATGTATCGCAGGCAGACTAACGAAACAGATAACTTAGAAACCGAAAAATATAAAAAAACGAATATAGATTATGGCTTTACAATGTGGTATTGTAGGACTACCTAATGTAGGTAAGTCGACACTCTTCAACTGTCTGTCGAATGCACGCGCTCAGGCAGCAAACTTCCCTTTCTGCACCATCGAACCTAATGTGGGCGTCATCACCGTACCCGACGAGCGACTCAACAAGCTCGTTGAAATCGACAACCCTAAGCGCGTTGTGCCAACAACCATCGAGATCGTCGACATCGCCGGCCTCGTGAAGGGCGCATCTAAGGGCGAGGGTCTGGGTAATAAGTTCCTTGCGAACATCCGTAACACCAACGCCATCATCCATGTGTTGCGTTGCTTCGAGAACGACAACATCACCCATGTGGATGGCTCGGTAGACCCTGTACGCGATAAAGGCATCATCGACACAGAGCTCCAGCTCAAGGACCTCGAGACCATCGAGAACCGTATCGGCAAGTGCCAGAAGCAGGCGACAGCGGGCGACAAGGTTGCTAAGCGCGTTTACGACATCCTCATCCGCTACAAGGAGGCGTTGGAGCAGGGCCTTTCGGCTCGTACCGTGGAGCTTACTGCCGAGGAGCGCAAGGTGGTATTCGACCTCAACCTCCTCACCGATAAGCCTGTGCTCTATGTATGTAATGTGGAGGATGGCTCAGCAGCTACGGGCAACCGCCACACCGAGGCCGTAAAGGCAGCTATCGCCAACGAGCACGCCGAGATGCTTATCGTTGCAGCCTCTGCTGAGGCCGACATCGCAGAGCTCGAGAGCTACGAGGAGCGTCAGATGTTCCTCGAGGATATGGGTCTTAAGGAGTCTGGCGTGAGCCGCCTTATCAAGGCCGCATACCGTCTACTCGACCTCCAGACATTCTTCACTACGGGTGCCGACGAGAGCCGTGCGTGGACCTTCCGTCGTGGTATGAAGGCCCCTGAGACCGCAGGTGTCATCCACAGTGACTTCGAGCGAGGCTTCATCCGTGCCGAGGTTATCAAGTATGACGACTATGTAGCCCTTGGCTCGGAGCGCGCTTGTCGTGAGGTGGGAAAGATTGGCATCGAGGGCAAGGAGTATGTCGTTGAGGATGGCGATATCATGCACTTCCTCTTTAATGTATAGTAACTAAAAACCAAAAAACAGAGAACAACTATGAATAACCTTTGGAAATATATCATCATCGCCACCTCGGTGGTATTGGCCGCTATTGTACTCTCTACGGCCTACACACAGCGCTACCGCTCAATGACGGGAACAATCACCGTTACGGGCCTTGGCGAGACGGAGTTCACCTCGGACCTCATCGTCATCGAAGGTCGCGTGGAGGTGGAGAACTACGACGCTGCGGAGGGCTACAACAACCTCGAGGCATCGCGCAATAGAGTCGTTGACTTCCTTGTATCGAAGGGCGTACACCGCGAGGCAATCTCGTTCGATATGCCATACACCAACGAGCTTTCGACCTCGGTTTACGAGGATGGCAACTATATGGGTTCGCGCTTTGCGGGCTACGAGCTAAGCCAGTCGTTTAGCATCGAGTCTACCGATGTAGATGCTGTTGAGAGCGCAGCACGAGCGCTCCCATCACTCATCGGCGAGGGCATCGACATCACCGTCTACAACCCTATGTACTACTACTCGAAGCTTGAGAGCGTTAAGCTCGACCTCTTGGCAGCAGCGGCAGCCGATGCTCGTGAGCGTGCTTTGCAGATTGCCACCAACTCAGGTGCGGCGCTTGGCAACCTCGCTATGTCGCGCGCTGGTGTCTTCCAGATTACCGCAGCTACGGGCGACGAGGAGTTCTCGGCAGGAGGCTCGTTTAACCTCTCATCACGCGAGAAGAAGGCCCGCGTAACCGTACGCGCTGAGTACAAGATTAAGCCTATTAAGGAGTAACAACGGCGTGCGGGGCGGCAATACTGAGCCTCGTGCGCGGATTTAATATAATGTAAATAGTAACCGAAAAAAACTGATATACTATGAACCGTGAAGTAAGAGTACGATTTGCGCCCAGCCCAACAGGCCCGCTACATATCGGCGGTGTACGCACAGCACTATACAACTACCTTTTTGCTCGCCGCCACGGTGGCAAGATGATTCTCCGTATCGAGGATACCGACTCGCAGCGCTTTGTTCCCGGAGCCGAGGAGTATATCATCGAGTCGCTCAAGTGGTGCGGCATCGAGATCGACGAGGGTGTAGGCTTTGGTGGTCCTCACGCCCCATATCGTCAGAGCGAGCGTCGTGAGATCTACCTCAAGTACGCCTTGCAGCTCGTCGAGGCCGACTGGGCATACTACGCCTTCGACACCCCTGAGGAGCTCGATGCTCTTCGCAAGGAGGCGGAGGATGCTGGCAAGACTTTCGCATACAACTACGAGGTACGCCAGAAGTTGCCAACATCGCTCAGCCTGAGCAAGGAGGAGGTCGAGGCACGCATCGCACGCGGTGACCAGTGGGTTATCCGCTTCAAGATGCCAGAGAACGAGGTAGTCAAGATGGACGACCTTATCCGTGGTCATGTGGAGGTTAACACCTCGACCTTGGACGATAAGGTGCTTTACAAGTCAGTGGATGCACTACCAACATACCACCTTGCAAACATCGTCGACGACCACCTTATGGAGGTGTCGCATGTAATCCGTGGTGAGGAGTGGTTGCCATCGTTGCCACTACACTACCTCCTATACCGTGCCTTTGGCTGGAGCGACACTCAGCCTGAGTTTGCACACCTGCCATTGCTCCTCAAGCCTACGGGCAGCGGCAAGCTCTCGAAGCGTGATGGCGACAAGATGGGCTTCCCTGTGTTCCCACTCTTCTGGACATCACCTACGGGCGAGACTGCACGCGGTTATCGTGAGGATGGCTACCTTGCAGGCGCCTTTATCAATATGCTCTCGTTGCTTGGCTGGAACCCAGGTACCGAGCAGGAGATATTCTCTATGCAGGAGCTTATCAACGCCTTCTCGCTTGACCGCGTATCGAAGGCCGGCGCACGCTTCCAGCCCGACAAGGCAAAGTGGTTCAATGCGCAGTATATGCACGCTATGAGCGCAGAGGAGCTCGCCCCATTTATGCAGCCTATCCTCAAGGCCAACGGCATCGAGACCAGCGACGAGCGCGCAGGTAAGGCTGCTGAGATTATGAAGGAGCGCATGACCCTCACAACCGATATGTGGGACCTCACATCGTTCTTCTTCGTGGCTCCTACCGAGTACGAGGAGAAGCTCACCAAGAAGCAGTGGAAGGGCGAGAATCCTGCTACGCTTGCCGACCTTAAGGTATTGCTCGAAGGCATCGAGAACTTCTCGAAGGAGAACACCGAGGCTGTTGTTCGTGCGTGGATTGAGCAGCGTGGCTTCTCACTCGGTCAGGTTATGAACACCTTACGCTTGGCACTCGTAGGTGCGGGTAAGGGTCCAGGTATGTTCGATGTAACGGAGTTCATCGGCAAGGAGGAGACCATCAAGCGTATCGACACCATCATCGCAAACCTTAAGCCTGTTGAGTAATGGAGATTTTGCAGCATATATGGGGCTCGACACCCGAAGGTGAGGGCATCATAATGTACACTATGCGCAACAGTCGTGGCTCGGAGGTGCAACTCTGCAACATCGGTGCCTCGATCGTAGGCGTTAAGTTTGCCGACCGCAATGGCAACATCGAGGATGTGGCGCTGGGCTATCGTGACCCAGAGAGCTACATCGGCGATGGCGCTGCAAGTGGCAAGAGCGTAGGCCGTGTTGCGGGACGCATCGCACGCGGTAGAATGGTCGTTGACGGCGTGGAGTATCGCCTCGAGGTTAATAATGGCCCTAACCACCTCCACGGTGGCAGCAAGGGCTTTGCTAACCGCTATTGGGAAGGCAGAGTCGAGACTAACCGCGTGGTGTTCAGCTATGTAGCAGAGGATATGGAACAGGGCTACCCTGGCGAGCTTATCGTCGAGGCGGTCTACGACTTCGATGACGAGGATAACCTCGAGATTACATACCTTGCGAAGAGCAACAAGACGACGGTTGTCAACCTCACTAACCACCTCTACTGGAACCTCCATGGCGAGGCCTCTGGCAAGAGCATCCTCGACCACGAACTTAGGCTCAACTGCTCGAAGGTGTTGGAGATGGATACAGTGCAGATACCTACGGGCACGCTCCTCGATGTTGAGGGCACGCCACTCGACTTCACCTCTTGGCGCAAGTTTGGCACCGACATCGATGCCGAGTTCAACAATATTCGCAACTTCAGAGGCTATGACCACTGCTTTGCGGTCGACGGCTGGCAGAAGAACATTCTTCAGGAAGTTGGAGAGTTGCGCTGCGAGGCTACGGGTCGCAAGGTCACAATCCTCTCGTCGCAGCCTGCGGCGGTGCTCTACACCGGCAACTGGCTTGCTGGCGGATGCCCTATCACCAAGTCAGGCGGTAGGTACGACGACTATGCAGGTGTGGCTATCGAGTGCCAGGCGTATAGCGATGCGGTGAACCACCCTCACTTCCCATCGATTGAGCTTCAGGCCGAAGAGCTTTACTGTCAGAAGATTGTCTTCCAGCTCGGCACATTCTAACCACTTTGACTAAAAAAAATAGCCTTTATATGATGAAACATCGCCTTTATCGGGCGATGTTTCATTTTTTTCGTTATATTTGCAAATTGGGAAATATGTCTATATCAAACCTTAAAACATAGATGAAAAGATTACTACTATCCACTATCGCGCTGCTTGCACTTGCGGCGTGTGTCAGGGAGCCACTTGGCGAGGTGAACCCTATGCCTACCCCTGAGAGTAAGATTGTAAACAGCAGCGCTACGCCCGTAGCTGGCAAGCTGCTCGTGCGCATAGCCGAGGGTGCTCAGGCACCCGACTTCTCGGCACTCGCCGACATCGAGATAGCTGCACAGCACCTTATGCCAGCACGCGAGGGCGAGAGTGTCCAGAGGATTAACCGCTGGCAGTTGCTCTCGTTCAGCGAGGAGGCAAGTGTCAATGCCGTAGCGCACCTGCTTGCAGCGTGCAACGATATCGAGGCGATAGAGTATGTGGTACCTATCAAGCGCATCAAGAGCGAGAAGCTCGAGATGCCTCTGCGCACAAAGTCTGCGACTCGCTCCGTGACACTCCCATTCGACGACCCTGAGCTTGAGTGGCAGTGGCACTACTACAACGACGGCTCGCTCGAGTCAACCCTCTGCGTCCCAGGTGCAGATATCAACCTCCTCAACGCGTGGAAGTACACAGCGGGTGACAATCGTGTTATCGTTGCGGTGTGCGACGGTGGTATTATGACCTCGCACAAGGATATCGCCGACAACCTTTGGGTTAACGAGAAGGAGAAGAATGGCGATAAGGGTGTCGATGATGATGGCAACGGCTACATCGACGACATTCACGGCTTCAACTTCGTGACAGGCAAGGGCACCGTCACTGCCGACGACCACGGCACACATGTGGCAGGTACTATTTCTGCGGTGAACAACAATGGCTATGCTGTATGTGGTATCGCTGGCGGTACGGGCAATGGCGACGGTGTGAAGTTGATGTCTATCCAGATTTTCGAGGGTAACGACGGCTGCTATTCACACGATATTGCCGAGGGCGTGAAGTATGCGGCGGACAATGGTGCCGTCATCATCAACAACTCGTGGGGCTACGACCCTGGCATTTACTACGGCGACAACGATTACGAGAAGTGGGACTCGGTGCTTAAGGATGCATACGATTACTTCAAGAAGAACGCTCGCCTCGAGGGAGCTATGGAGGGTGGCCTTGTGCTATTCGCTGCGGGCAACGAGACATATCCCGAGGCTTCGTACCCAAGCGCCTATCGCGACTACATCTCCGTATCGGCAATGTCATCGGACTACAAGGCGTCATACTACACCAACTACGGCCCTGGCGTTAACATCTGCGCACCTGGTGGTGATACAACCTATGGAACATATTTGACTATATCTTCGGTTTCTACCACTGAGCGCGATGGCTACGAGTATATGCAGGGTACATCTATGGCCTGTCCTCATGTTTCGGGCTGTGCAGCCCTTGCCGTTTCGTATGCCCTCAAGCAGGGCTACACCCTATCGGCCGACGAGCTTCACAGATTAATCCTCACCTCTGTACACGACATCAACCCCTACCAGACAGGCACGAAGGAGATCTATAATTGGGACACTGGTAGCTACGATAAGCTATCGCTCGCACCATATGTCGGCAACCTCGGTTCTGGATATATCGACGCCCACCTCCTCCTTATGCAGATGGACGGCACGCCTTGCCTCTATATGCTCACCAACGAGGATGCGCTCCACTCCCTCAACGAGTACTTCGGTGGCGGCTCTAAGGAGCTCAAATATGAGAGCTGCGACGCATCAAGTGAGGTGCGCACAGCCCTTGGCATCGAGACCCTCAAAATCGAGGATGGTAAGCTTCGCATCAAGGCTACAGAGGCCGGTTCGGGTCGCATCACGGTGAAGGCTATCGTGGGTGGTGACCATGTTGGTGGCACCTACATCGGTGGCTCGTATGTCGAGCGCGAGTTCGAGGTCGTAGTGCGTGGCTCGGTAGCGGAGAATGGCGGATGGTTGTAATATTAAACAGAGAGAACTATGAAGAGATACCTATATATAATATTGGCGGCTACCGCCATATTCACAGCGTGTAAGAGTGAGAATGTCATCATCACACCACCCGCACCAGAGATCGGCTTTAACTTCGGCCCTGCAACCACTGAGGTGACAGAGAACAGCGCAATCATCGACATATTTAAGCCATACATCACCGTCGACGGCATCAGGCACGACGATGCTGAGATATATTTGCAGTATTGGGCTGCGGACAACAAGGAGGCGGTAACCACCGTCACCGAGTACACCGCATCGGCAAAGAGCGATAACATCATCTTCACCCTCGAGGGCCTTGCGGACAACACCTGCTACGAGTTTGGTATCACCATAGCGCATAGCGAGTATGGCGAGGCTACAAACAAGGAGTCGCTCTACACCTTCACCACCCTCGAGCATATCCCTGCGGCAGCGTTCGACTACGACTACGAGGTGACCTCAAAGGGTCTGCTTGCTACCATCACGCTCCGTGATGTGGTATTCACCCTCGATGGCGAGCCTCAGCCTATCGCTAAGGTGTGCGTAGAGTATCAGCATCAGGAGTCTGAGTCGGGTGCTTGGAGTGCTATCGAGAAGAGCAGCAACGCCCTTAGCGATGGCATCGAGGACTTTGAGCTCCCTGCCGAGGGCACTGAGTACCTCGAGGAGGACAGCAACTACATCTTCCGCGTTACCATCACGCCTGAGGATAGCCAATACGAGAGCTACACCTCGGACATTGCTCAGTTCAAGACCGACTTTGCTGAGGTTACGGCCGATATTGCGACACCAAGTCTCTCTCTTGAGGACAATACCATCAAGGCAGTAGTTACCAGCACAAAGGTCTACTTCGACGGCATCGAGCTTAGCGAGTACGCCTACCTGGACTACTACATCTACTACCGCAAGGCGGGCAGATCGGAGTGGGACGAGAAGTACAAGGTCGAGTCTCAGGAGGACGGCAGCCTCACGCTGAGCGTCGACTGCGCTACACTCGACGAGAATGCTACATATGAGTTCTGCGGCGTTGTGGTAGCAGGTGCTGCGCAGCAGGTACTCACCTCAACGGTGGCAACCATCACCACCCCTAATGCCGAGACCCCTACTCCCCCTACCCCACCAACACCTCCTGTAACGGGCGATGCCGACACCACGGAGCTTGCGGGCGAGTGGAAGCTCACCTCGTGGCGTGGTGCAGAGCCTTCGTTCGACATCTACCTAAGCATCACCGCCGATGGCGTCGTAACCCTATGGCAACGCCTTGAGAGCCGCCAGTGGGAGGTATATTACAGCACCGTGGGCTATGAGAATGGCATCATTACGGGCCTCTACACCGACGGCGTAGCCTGGGGTGCAGTGTACAGCGTGAGCGTTGCGGGCGACACTATGACTTGGGTTGACACCGCAGATGCGACAGACATCTCGGTTTACACCCGCACAACACTCCCTAACAGCCTCCCATCATCTACAAGCGCGACACGCGCAGCAGCTTCGGAGCGCTACCTATAACGGAGTACACATACACAAACTAAAAGGGGTTGTCCGATGTGGACAACCCCTCTTTTTACATATAGCGACCATTACTCCTCCCTCGAAAGCAGCCACTCGGCATACGCCATATCTTCGGGCGTGGTGAGCTTGATATTTGTGCGCTCGCCCTCCACAAGTGCTATCTTCTCGCCAAGAGCCTCAACTACCGAGGCATCATCGGTGAAGCTCGCATCGAAAGGCTGCTCATATGCACGACGCAGGAGTTCTGCCGAGAACATCTGCGGCGTCTGCACGATGCGCAACTCGCTGCGTGGCACAATCTCCGAGGCATCACCCACAACACGGCGATAGGAGTCCACAACATCGACCACGGGAATTACCGCCTTATGCTCCTCGACGGCCAACGCTGCGCGTATCACAAGGCGCTTCGAGGCCAACGCCCTCACACCATCGTGCACCGCAATGTACTCCACCTCCGAGCCGAGAACCTTGATACCACACTTAACCGAGTGGAAGCGCTCCTTGCCTCCCGCAACACATCTATGCGGCGCCACATCGAAGCGCGAGGCGAGGTTACGCCACAGGGCGATATGCTCCTCTGGCAGCACCACGACGATATCGGCATTAGGCAGCGCCTCACTAAAGGTGTTTATCGTGCGCGCCACAACGGGGATACCGCCCAGCAGCATAAACTGCTTGGGCAACGACGCACCCATACGCTTGCCCGATCCACCAGCTACGATTACTACTCCTCGCTTTGCCATATCAGTTTCTTACCAAATCCCAAGGTGTTATCCGTAAGTTTCATCATCTTCGGGCGCAGCATCCACAACGACAGTGGCGCCACGGCAGCATAGGGGAAGCGCTTGATGTAGCAGCTACGCGCCTTGTCGTCGCCCCTCTCCGCTACGGCACACACCTGCAAGCCCTCGATACGACCTACGATGCGCGTCTCGAGGACCACCGACAGCGCCACATTAGGGTTGGCAACCATATGGCTACCGTGACGCGTCTCTGTATCGGAGGTGACTATAAATAGGTTACGCTCCTTGTCGTAGGCATAGAAGCAGTTTGCCACATAAGGCATACCCTCGCCATCGGTGGTGGCAAGGGTAAGTACATGGTGGCGCTTGATGAACTTTTTAATGCGCTCGTCTATCATATTTCTCTCCGTCTATTACTCAATAAATCGACTTGTCTGTGGCGTTGCGGTGCTATCTGCCGCTGCTGCCTTGCCAAAGATATCGTCATCGGTAATCTTACCTCCTACAACCTCCTCACCACGAAGCTCTGCGAGAACCCTATCGCGCACAGCCTCGAAGCGTGCACGGTGCGACTCGAGGATAGGCTCAGCTGGCTCCTGAGGCACCTTCAATGGGTCAATAGGCGTGCCGTTCTTCCAGATTCGATAGTCGAGGTGCGGGCCGGTAGATGTACCCGTAGAGCCTACATAACCGATAAGCTGACCCTGCGATACGCGCACACCCTTCTTAATACCCTTAGCGAAACCCTTGAGGTGGAGGTAACCGGTCTGGAGGTTACCAGCGTGCTTAATCTTGACGGTATTACCGCCGCCACCACCCCAGCCTGCTGAGATGACTACACCATCGGCAACCGAGTAGACAGGTGTACCCGAAGGTGCGGCATAGTCCACACCGTGATGTGGGCGATAGACCTTATGTACGGGGTGAAGGCGCGCATTTGAGAACTTAGAACTGATACGCGTGTACTTGAGTGGCGCCTTAAGGAGCTGCTTACGGAGCGACTCACCGCTTACCTCCCAATAGCGGAGCTTACCCTCCTCCTGAGCGTAAGGAATAGCATAGAACTGCTTGCCCGAGTGGTTAAACTCTGCACCCCAGATGCGACCAATACCTACCGACTTGCCATCGACAATCTTCTCGTCGTAGATGACCGCAAATGAGTCACCCGCCTGAATACCGAAGAAGTCAACGGTCCACTGGTATATATCCTCGAACTCTGCCGCCAGGGCATAAGGCAAATTCTGCTCCATAATTGCGCCCCAGAGCGATGAGTTGATATCGGCACGGCAGTAGCGGCGCTCGATAGTCACAGGACGCGAGTCGCACGCAACGGTTACGCTGTCGCCCCTAAAGCCAAAGACTACATAATCGATGGCGTTGCGGTGGTAGACAACATAGTCCACCACATCGCGCTCACCGAGTGAGTCGACCTCGTGGCGCGAGAATACGGTGTAGGCGTTATCAGCGCGTATATTTTTTAACGGAAATACCTCCTTAGAAGCCTTATCGAGGCGGTCGACCATCACAGCCGAGATGCCTCGACGACCGAGGATTCCGCCTACGGTCTCGCCTGAGCGTACGGTGTCGTTGGTGATGGTGTAGCCCTCTATCTCGATGCCGTAGAGTCGCTCTGGCTCCTTCACTACGGTCTCCTCCTGTACTATTTCACTCTCAGTTTCGGTCGAGTTGCCGCCGCACGCCACTACCGTTGCAAGCAGCAGAAGTGCAGATATGCCGTTGATGAATTTCATAGATGACAAAGATAGTAATAATTTTGCGTTTCGGACCAATGTTCGCTATCAAAAATTCGGAATTAATATAAATTCAACGATAATATTTGTCTAAACCAAAAATATACACTACCTTTGACAAAATTGTGTTGGTATGCCAACAAAATTTTACTCGAAAAGATAGGAATAAAAGATAGCGATGGAGGTATTAAGACTCATACTCTCGTGGATATACTCAGCGGTGGTGGCGGTGCGTCATCGTCTCTACGACTGGGGCATATGCAAGAGTCGCTCGTTCGACATACCTGTCGTCTGCATCGGTAATATCACTGTCGGCGGCACAGGCAAGACACCTACGGCCGAGTACCTCCTTTCGATGCTCAGCGAGCGTTACAACATCGCCATACTATCGCGTGGCTATGGTCGTCGCACGAAGGGCTATCGTGAGGTTATGGTCGACGATTCGCACCTCGATGTGGGTGACGAGCCGCTGCTCCTTAAGCTGAAGTTCCCCGACAAACCTATCATCGTATGCGAGGATAGAGCCGAGGGTATCGACCGCATCCGCAAGGAGCACCCAGAGGTTAACCTTATCGTTATGGACGACGGCTTCCAGCATCGCAAGGTGACGCCGAAGGTCAACATCATCCTTATCGACTACACGCGCCCTATCAATCAGGATAGTATGCTACCCTACGGCCGTCTGCGTGACTTCCCTTCGCGTCTACGAGCAGCGCACTTCTTCATCGTGACCAAGTGTCCGAGCAAGATTACGCGTCTCGATATGCGCATCTGGGCAAACCGTCTGCGCTCCGTAGCGTTCCAGAAGATATACTTCTCGAGCATCCGCAGCGCTATGATTGAGCCTATCTTCCACTTCGAGGATAGGGAGGAGGTGAACTACGGCTCGCGCGCAATCCTCGTGACGGGCATCGGCAACCCTCGCCCCTTCATCCGTGAGGCGGAGTTGCGCTTTAGCGTGGTGGAGAAGGTCATATTCCCCGACCATCACAGCTTTACGGCAAGCGATTTGAAGCGTATATACGAGCTGGTAAAGAAGCATCCACGCGCTATCGTGCTGATGACCGAGAAGGATGCCATTCGTCTGCGCCGCTCGAAGCTACCTGAGCAGCTGATGCGTGCAATGTACTACCAGCCGATAACGATGGAGTTCATCGACGGCCCCGACAGCGACCTTATGGGTAACCTCATTGCCGAGATTGAGTACGGCAAGCACAGACCAAAGGATGGCAACGAGGGTGCAACCGACGAAACAAGGGATGAAGAGGTACGCACCGAGGAGGTGCAAAGTGCTGAGATGAGCGAGGAGGAAAGAAATTTTTAACATTTGGTAAATAAAGAGTTATGATAAATAAAGTTATACTTATTGGCAATGTGGGTCAGGACCCAGAGGTGCGCACCTTGGAGACAGGTGTTAAGGTGGCGCGCGTGCGCTTAGCAACTACCGAGCGCATCTTCAACCGCCAGACAAACGAGACTACTGAGCACACCGAGTGGCACACCGTAACCCTATGGCGAGGCCTTGCCGAGGTGGTGGATAAGTATGTGCGCAAGGGCGCACAGATATATGTCGAGGGCAGCCTCCGCAGTCGTGAGTGGGAGCGTGATGGCGTGAAGCACTACGCTACCGAGATTGTTGCGGACGAACTTAAGCTCCTCGGACGCCGTCAGGATGGTGCGCAGAGCAGCTATCAGCAACCACAGCAGAACGGTTACCAGCAACCTCAGCAGGGTGGGTATCAGCAACCTCAGGCAGGTGGGTACCAGCAGCCCCAGCAGCCCGTTATTGTTGACGACAATCCAGACGACCTCCCATTTTAGTTAGATGCGCACCTCGAAGCAAGGGGCGAAAAAAAGGAGATAATTTTCGATTTAAGAGTTGCTCTGCCACGAAGCGGGGCAACTCTTTTTGTGTTATTGCACGGCATAAACGAATGGGATATATATGACATTTATGCAAAAAAGTTGGGTTAAATTCTAATAATCAGAGGGGTAAATTTGCTATGTTATGTAAATATGCGTATATTTGTCCGCTAATATATAATTATATAGTCGGGCTGCGACTCCCTCTTGCAGCTACGGAAAAACGACAACAAACAACTAATTAACAATAACACTATGATGAAGTTTTTTAAGAACATTAAGGCTGTCGTAGCTATGGCGCTTATGACGGCTATCGTTTCATCGTCTGTGGTATCGTGTCAGTACGACGACACCAAGATTTGGAACGAGATTAACAACATTAAGGGCGAGCTCGCAGAGTTGCGCGCCCAGGTTGAGGCAGAGCTCAACGCCATCAAGGATATGGTGAACGGCCTTGTAACCGTAACCGATGTTAAGGCGCAGCAGGATGGCAGCAAGCAGATCATCCTCTCGGACGGCACCAAGATCAATGTCTACCCTAAGACTGACGATGTGCCAGCTAACCTTATCACTACAATGGACGACGGCGGCGTTCTCTACTGGGCATACTACGATAGCCTTGGCAACGCACAGTTCATCATCGTAGATGGCCAGCAGGTTCCTGTGGCTGATGTAGCTCCTATGACTCAGGTTAACGAGGGCGCTATCGAGGTATCATTCGACGGCGGTAACACCTGGATTAAGACTGGCTATACCGAGTCGGTTGCTGACAGCATTATCAAGGATGTAGAGGTTGTTTACTCTGACTGGCGCGTAGACGAGGAGGGCAACAAGCTCGCTCTCTACTGCATCATCACCTTTGCCGACGGCTCGACAATGAAGGTTGGTATGCAGAACGGTCGCATCATCCTCCCTTATGACTCAATCTTCGTAGCTTACGGCAGCGACACTCCATTCTCTATCGAGGTTGAGGATGCTGCTGACTTCCTCATCACCACACCACGCGGATGGGAGGTTGAGGCACAGCTCGACTACAAGAACGATGCGCTCTGTGCTACATTCTACGCTCCTACACAGGCTGCCGTAGACGCTGGCACAGCAGTTAGCAGCGGCGAGGTGAAGCTTATGGTTGTTTACAACAACGGCTCATCATCTATCGCTACTATCAAGGTTGACTGCAACCCTGCTCAGGTCTACTTCACACTTGAGGGCGCTCATATTGAGGTAGGTTACGGCACAAGCTATATGCTCTGCGGTCTCCTCCCAGCAAACAGCTACAATGTAGACACTTGCTTTAGCAACTGCGAGAAGGTGCTCAATGGTGGCACATCAAGCGCTGTTTACCAGATGTCATTTATGGAGGACACATCGGCATATGTTGCATTCTCTGACTTGCGTACATCGGCGTTGACCGTAGGTAGCGAGTACATCTTCTGGTATGTAGTACCACGCACCAACGAGGAGGGTGACCTCTATGTCGTTGCTGACGAGTTCTTCACCGAGTCATACATCCACAGCTCAGTTAGCTTTACAGTAAACTCAGTTTCGTTCTTCGATGCCAACATCAAGTTTGTGACTAAGAGCTCTGCTAACTTTATGCTTGGCTACACCCTCGCATCAGAGTTCGACGCTGCGGCACTTGCGGCATACTACACCGAGAACCCTGACTACCTCAACGCTTCGAACGACAACTTGGACTACACAGGTTCATTCTCTGAGCTCTTCGCTGACGGCGCAAGCTTGGAGTACGGCACCGAGTATGTAGCTTACTACATCGCTGAGAACTCTAAGCGCGTGTATCTTGAGGAGAATGTACTCTTCTGGTCATTCACAACTCAGGACTACGAGCGTGGCGGCAATATGGAGGTTAGCGTTATTGGCGAGCCTACCATCGCTTACGACTACATCGAGATGACGCTCAACACCGCTGAGCCTCACATTATGATGTTCTACAACGCTATGCCTTCATATATGGCATCAGCTTACCCAGATGACACCTATGTTATCGATATGCTCCTCGAGGAGGGCTACTCTGTAATGTCTAACGAGGCTGTTGTGGCTCGCTACGCTGGTGTAAAGCCAGGCACCAAGCTCACATTCTTCGCCGTAGCGGTAGATGCTCAGGGTAAGATTGGTAAGCCATTCAAGCAGGAGTTCACAACTAAGGAGATCGTCTACAACACCGACCTCGTACTCACTACCGAGCTCGTTGACTACAAGATTGACAACACACGCATCAACCTCAGCTGCGAGGGTGCTGCAAGCTACGCTTACATCTACTGCAAGACCAGCGACTCTATCTGGAAGGATAAGTACGGTGGCACGACTAAGAAGGCTGGCGAGTATATCATTATGAATATGAGCGCTTCGGATGTATACAAGACCGAGGAGGCAGCAATCGTTCTCTCAGGCCTTGAGATGGATGTTGAGTATGTGGCAGTTGCTGTGGCAGTAGACGCTGAAGGCGTAACCTCAGAGGCTGCGGTTTGCTACTTCAAGCCTATCGCAAACATCGGTAATGTTATCTTCCGTGACGAGGCACAGTGGGCAGAGACTAAGCCTACCGTAACCGTCTTGACTGTCGAGGATAACCCACACCTCTTTATGTCATTCAGCTGGTCTTGTCTCCCAGCACCTCACACTAAGATCTACACAGCGGCTATCTTCCGTTCAAACCTCATCAACGAGGAGATCGGCTCGAACATCAACACCGTTGAGAAGCTTATCGCTGAGATTATGACTTGCTGCGATACTGGCGGTATGAGCGAGCAGGGTAAGAGCTTCTTGTGGGAGGAGGACGGCATCTACCTCCGTGAGTGGATTGAGTGGGAGGACACCAATGGTGACAACTACCTCGAGGAGGTTTACCACTCTGAGGAGCGCGATGCACCATATATCTTCTTCCCTTATGGTTCATCAGGCACCACATTCATCTATACCACTTGGGTAGGTGAGGATGGCAACTTCTGCGAGCCATTTGCAGTTGACCCACTTACAGGTGCTGAGGTTGAGCTTTGGGATGCTGGCTCTCGCTAAACCAAACACCCGACAATAACGACTACCCCGCAGGGCTCCTGCGGGGTAGTTTTTTTTTGTGCGCAATGCGGCAGACAAGTGGTGAGTTTTGCGTTGCGACGGCTGCGACCATAAAACAAAGGAGGCTGACCTTGCGGCCAGCCCCTCAACCCGAAAGGTCGTAGAACAAGAGCTAATCTTTGGATTGCGTAGCCTCGCTATACGACCTCTCTACAAACTTAATATACACTTTCTAACTTAACTATAAATGCTTTTCTACTCGATGAGGCACTACTTGAGGAGACGCTCCTCGATCAATGCCTTAAGGTCTGCCTTTGAGCGGCCACCTGGCTCGACGATAGGCTTACCATCCATTGGGATGTAGACGAGCGTAGGTATCGAGCGCACACGGAAGAGTGCTGCCAAGTCCTGCTCAGCGTCGACATCGACCTTGTAAATATCAACCTTACCCTCGTACTCCGCTGCAAGCTCCTCGATGATAGGTAGGAGGCGCTGGCAAGGTGAGCACCACGATGCGTAGAAGTCGATGAGCGCAGGGCGCTGACCAAGGAACTTCCAATCGGTTGCCATAGTATCTATCTTTGCGATGCGGTTCTCAAAACCACCCTTTGTTAAATGTATTGCTGACATAGTATTATCGTTTTTAAGTTATTGTTTCATTTCTACACTGCAAAAATAGAGCAAACTTCTCAATCTATCAAACAGATAAAAACGAACTGCGTATCGACAAAATCAATACGCAGTTGCTATACTATATAATATATATGTGTCGGGACCACCTCTTTCGCCTCTAAGGGCACAATTTAGGCCCTATCTTCGCGCCACAAACCAAGGGTTATAGAGCGACTCCTTGTTGTAGAGCAGCGGCTCCCCTTCGGGGTATGATAGCGTCGAGCCACCCGCCTCGGCAAGGATAAGCTCACCCGCTGCGGTATCCCACTCCGATGTCTGTGTGGTGCGGATATAGTAGTCCACCGTACCTTCGGCAAGGAGGCAGAATTTGTAGGAGCTACCCTGCTCAATAATCTCAATATCAGGATGGTCGGCCTTGAGACCATCAATATGGCTATGTGTCTCCTCGGTCTGGTGCGAGCGCGACACCGCCACACGATAATGCTTGTGCGCAGCGTCGGCCAAAGGCAGAGCCTCCATCTTCTCCTCAATCTGAGCATAGCTATAATCTGCACCCTCGTCAGGCGCCACGCCATTCATCACCCACGCACCACGACCACGCACTGCGATATACATCTTATTGTGGTATGGCACGAAGATAATGGCACTCACGCACCTATTATTCTGCATCAGGGCGATGTTGACCGTAAACTCGTTGTTGCCCTTGATAAACTCCACCGTACCGTCGAGTGGGTCAACAAGCCAGAAGAGCTCCCAATTACAACGCTCATCATAGCGCATCTGTCTACCCTCCTCCGAAAGTATCGGTATGCGCGTCTCACCCAGCTCGCTCTTGATGGTGTTATGCGCCAAGCGGTCGGCGATGGTTATGGGCGTAAGGTCGCTCTTGAGCGATATGTCATAGTCCGTATCACCCTTGTAAATCTTCATAATAGCAGCACCAGCACGCACCGCAGCATTTAGCTGGCGCACGATGAGGTACTCCATAATATGAGGGTCAATAACACTTGTGGGGATTGGGTTATTTGAGGCGTTAGACTTATTATCTATCATAATGCTCATTTTTTTCAAAGATACAAAACTATTTCGACATATGCAATATCTCGCACCACGAAGTTCCTCGCTTTGCGACCCTGAGAGGCTCACACCTCTCCCTATGATACAAACGCCACAACCTCTACGAAAAGTATGCCACGCGCCTACTCTAAGCACCAAGTGGCGACATCGAGTGATGAGTTCGGGGCAAAGAATTTTGCATTGTCGGCAAATTATCGTATATTTGTTTTAAGTAACGCGAACATTAACCAATAAACAAGAATAAGTATGAAGAGATTTCTCACCCTCCTCGTTGCGGTGCTTCTATGCAGCAGCGCAGCATTTGCCCAGAACAAGGGCGACAAATACATCGGTGGCAACATCGGCCTTACAATCCAGTCGGCAGGAACCACCGATGGCGATGGCGGAGTGGCAGCAGGCATCGGCTTCGCACCAGAATTTGGCTACTTCGTAGGCAAGAACTTCCGACTTGGCGCAAGCATCGGCTATGAGCTTAGCGCAGGCACTCATACCTTCACTATTGCACCTAACTTCGCATACTACGCACGCCTCTGCGACGGCTTGTATTACACCCCAGGCCTTAGCGTCGGCTTTGCACTTGCCGCTACCGAGGGTTTCGCAGTCCCTGGCGTTACACTTGGTTTAGAGCTCTTTAGCCTCGAGTTCCGCCCATCGGAGCACTTCGGCTTTAGCGCCAACCTCGTATCGCTAAATGTCGTAGCACTAAGCAAGTATGGCGTGACTATGGGTGGCGTAGGCTTCAACCTCGGCGTCAACCCTACCGTTTCGTTTAAGTACTACTTCTAAGCCACAACATATAAAACCGAGGGCAGCAGGCACGCAGCTTGCTGCTCTTGCTATATAAATAGGTACTATTTCGGTACAAATCGAGCAAAAGAGGCTAAAGTTTTGGCGCAATAGTTTGCAGAATGGAAATAATTTCGTACATTTGCAGCCGCTAAACATTCAATTTTTAGATTAAATGTACGTAATAGTAGAAATCGCAGGTCAGCAGTTCAAGGCTGAAAAGGGTCGTAAGCTCTATGTTCACCGTCTCCAGGGCGAGGAAAACTCGTCTTTGAGCTTCGACAAAGTCCTGCTTGTAGACAACGACGGTCAGGTTAAGGTTGGTGCACCTGTAGTAGAAGGCGCCACAGTGAAGTGCAAGATCCTCAAGCACCTTAAGGATG
>JAGBTP010000017.1 GCA_017631255.1 Alistipes sp. | reverse complement strand
GGACGAGGATGAGGATGAGGACGAGGAGTTCGACAAATTGATGGAGGAGCTTAGCAAAGACCTCTTCTCAATGGAGCAAGATCGATCCCCGGGCAGCAGACCAAAGGATTGTCCTCCGAAGCCAAGAACCAACCGCAACGGCTTACCTATATGCAACAGCGCCAAGGAGTTGGCCGAGGCGGCAAAACAATACATCAAGGGTCAGGATGAGGCCATCGAGCGCCTCGCAGTACCCTTCTTCCAGCACCTCGACAGTGCGCGCAAGGGCTACACCTGCAAGATTAAGTCGTCGGTGATGATGATGGGACCTACGGGCGTAGGTAAGAGCGAGCTGCTCAAGATTATGGGTCAGCTATGCGACTGCCCCGTAATCTTCATCAACACCTCCGAGGTGCGACCCCAGGGCTGGAAGGGCATACATATCACCGATATGATTGCCCGCGAACTAAACAACGGCATCTCACTCGAGAGACTCAAGTACGCCATCATCGTTCTCGACGAGGCCGACAAGATTACCAAGCACGGTTGCCACCAAGTATCTGATAACGGCACCGACGAGTCTTTCGATATGATGCGCGATGTTATGAAGCTGCTCGACTGCGGCTACTCGCTCCATCTGGAGAATGGTATGGATATGAGCGCTGGCACGCCCCGCATCGAGGAGCTGCCCGTCGACAACCTCCTCGTCATCTTCAATGGTGCCTTCAGCGGCCTCGAGAAGATTATCGCCAGCCGCCTCAACATCGCACAGACGATAGGCTTCGTCAGGGGTAGGGGCAACGAGGCGATGCCGACGAACATAATGCAGCAGGTCTGCACTGCCGACCTCGAGCAGTGGGGCTATATGCCTGAGCTGCTGGGCCGCATCGGCGAGGTTATTGTTATGAATCCGCTCTCGTGCGACACTATGGTCGAGATTATGATGGAGGCCAAGGACAACATCCTCAGCAGCCACCTCGACTACGCCAACCGCAGCAACATCGAGCTACGCTTCACCGACGATGCGCTGCGTCTCATTGCAGAAGAGGCACAGAAGTCGGGTCTGGGTTTCCGCAATGTCAAGACGCTGCTCTCGAAGACCCTCAACCGCCTCTACTACGAGATGCCAGCGGTGAGCGACGAGGAGTCACCTCGCGTGGTGGACATCGACAGGGAGTATGTCTTCAACCGCCTCTCTTCACGCCATTAGTCGCCACTCTAACCCGTGGGCACTGCCCCTCCGATAGGGGCAGCCCACGAGTGATATTGGGACAAAACTTAAAACCATTAACGACAACAGAGAACTATGCCAAAGTACGGAATCATAAACTCATACCTCGATAATGTCAGCTTCGTATCACACCACAGCCCCGGACTATGGTACCCCACAAAGGATGAGATCGAGATGACGGTGAACCTCACCGTAAAGTCATACAAGGAGGATGACGATAGCTATATGGTCTACCTAACGCTCGAGGTAAGCCCCACGGCAGGAGGCAAGACAATATACGACCTCAAGGTTGTCTACGCTGCCATCGTGGGTGGATTTGTATTAGATGTGGACGCTCACGAGCTTATGTCGATACTTAATGTCGATGTGCCTGCCGAGCTATACGCCCCACTGCGCAATGTCGTGTGGACCATAACACAGGCAGCAGGCGTGCCACCACTGATGCTCGACGACTACTCATTCGCCCCCGAAAGCGCTAAATATCAAACCACTAACGAGGCACTATACAACGCTATGCTTCCAGAGGAGGAGCGCGACAAGGAGGTAGAGGAGGAGATGATTGACTACGATTGGATGCTGCGCGAGCTATGCTCAACGGAGGAGGGCAAGAAGCTCTTTGACACGCTGGTGCAGACCACAAATGGCGATATTACTGTCTACGAGAAGTCGCCGCTCTACAAGTACTATCTCCGCTTCTTCCACCCTATGGGCTTCAGGCACCCGCCGCTTAGTGGCTGCAACTACCGCACCTGGAATATGCTCTTTCAGTTGCTCTTCGCCGTGGGTGAGCAGGTTGAGCTTAGCGCAAACGAGAACTACATCCCCGACCTCAGGTTTTACGATAGCGCCTTAGGCAACTGCACTATGAAAAACCTCACGCGCACAGAGTTCAAGATTGCGCTCTCGCACTTGACATACAAGGCCTTTGCCGATATTGCCGTCAAGTTGAGCGGTATGGATATCGACGAGGAGCTGGCGGGGAAAATCGACCCCCGCAACCAGATACTCAAGCACGACCTGATGTGCCTATTTAACTGTTGCGGCGATAAGGGCGATGACGAGCGTCGCCGTTTTGTCGAGAAGCTCTACGAGCGCATCGAGCACTACAACTCGCAGTACTTTATGCAACAAATTTACTAATTCTACTACCTCGCGTGACGCGCTCGCATCACGCGAGGTAGAGGTGGCAACCGCCGGGATGGCGATGGAGACAGTGACGGAGTCAAGTGTGGAGGCTGCGGCGGAGGCAAAAAAATGGCGTAATTAATTGGAAAACATAAAAATTATACATATCTTTGCACCATAAATGAGCGCTGGTAAGGGGACTAATAGTCCCCTTATTTCGTGGATATAGCGAACCTAACGACGAAAAAATCGGATAAATATTTTTAGATATGATTGAAGCACAGAGAGTTATAGAGATTGCCGAGAAGATTCTCGCCGACACCGACATCTTCGTTGTCGACTGCAAGACCTCGCCAGTGGGTGATATCGAGCTACTCATCGATAGCGACACGGCAGTAAAATTGGATGATTGCGCAAGAATTAACCGTGCCATTGAGGCAGAGCTCGACCGTGAGGTTGAGGACTACTCGCTGCTCGTGGCATCGGCAGGCATCGGCTCAGAGCTTAAGCTATTGCGTCAGTATCGCAAGATTCTGGGCGGCTCGGTGGAGGTGCTTCTCAAGGATGGCATCAAGATTCTGGCAAAGCTCGACGAGGCAAACGAGGAGGGCATCACCCTCTCGTACGAGGAGAAGCAGACCGTAGAGGGCAAGAAGCGCAAGCAGAGCGTCGAGGTGACCAAGAGCTACAAGTGGGAGGAGATTAAGTTCGTTAAGGAGTATCTCGACTTCAAGTAGCCGATCGGGCAGCGGTGGTGACACTACCCCACGCTTAGGCCCGCAGCAAAGCATACAAACAAAAAAAATAATATAGAGACAAAAAAATGAAGTACATTAATCTTATCAGCAACTTTGCTGAATTCAAGCAGCTTAAGAACATCGACAACGCCACACTCATCGGCGTACTCGAGGATGTCTTCCGCCACGCCTTGCAGAAGCAGTTCGAGAGCGATGAGAATTTCGATGTTATCATCAACCCTGAGAAGGGTGACCTTGAGATCTGGCGCAACCGCGTAGTTGTGGATGACGAGGAGATCGAGAACGATAACACCGAGATTACACTCTCTGAGGTGAAGGCCATCGACGCTACCTACGAGGTGGGCGACACCTACACCGACCCTATCGATATGACTCAGTTCGGTCGTCGTGCTGTGTTGTCACTCCGCCAGAACCTCGCATCGCGTATCCTCGACCTCGAGAAGGCAGCTCTCTTCGAGAAGTACTCGGAGCGCGTAGGTGAGATTATCTCTGGTGAGGTGTACCAGGTATGGAAGAAGGAGGTTCTCGTGCGTGACGATGACGACAATGACCTTGTGCTGCCTAAGACCGAGCAGATTCCTAACGACTTCTACCGCAAGGGCGACGCCATCAAGGCTATCGTCAAGAGCGTGGAGATGAACAACAACCAGCCTCGTATCATCCTCTCGCGTACCGACAACCAGTTCCTCGAGCGCTTGTTCGAGCAGGAGGTGCCTGAGATTTTCGATGGTCTTATCACCATCAAGAAGATTGCCCGCATCCCTGGTGAGCGTGCTAAGGTGGCAGTTGAGTCGTACGACGACCGCATCGACCCAGTAGGTGCTTGCGTGGGTATGAAGGGTTCGCGTATCTACACCATCGTCAAGGAGCTTCGTAACGAGAACATCGATGTTGTGAACTACACATCGAACATCTCACTTATGATTCAGCGCTCGCTCAACCCTGCTAAGGTTTCGTCTATCACCATCGACGAGGAGCGCAAGACCGCTTCGGTTTACCTCAAGCCTGAGGAGGTATCGCTCGCTATTGGTAAGGGTGGTTTGAACATTCGTCTCTCGAAGATGCTCACCGGCTACGACATCGATGTATATCGTGAGATCGAGGAG
This sequence comes from Alistipes sp., assembly GCA_017631255.1. Lineage (GTDB taxonomy): Bacteria > Bacteroidota > Bacteroidia > Bacteroidales > Rikenellaceae > Alistipes. The sequence continues at coordinate 2,955 of JAGBTP010000017.1, read as the reverse complement.
GAGGATGTAGCACTTACAGAGTTTGCAGACGAGATCGACGGCTGGATTATCGATGCTCTCAAGAGCGCCGGCTGCGACACAGCTAAGAGCGTATTGGAGCTCTCGGTAGAGGATGTGGCTAACCGCGCAGACCTCGAGATTGAGCAGGCTGAGCAGGTGATGAGCATCCTTAAGGCAGAGTTCGAGTAGGTTGATAACGATTAATGAAAGGAGATATTGAATGGATAATAGTAAGAAGATAAGGCTTATACAAGTCGCCAAGGAGTTTAAGGTGGGATTTAACACTCTCGCCGACTTCCTCCAGCGCAAGGGCTTGCAGAGCGACTGCTCGCCATCATCACCCGTAACACCTGAGGTATATGCAGCCCTCGAGAAGGAGTTTGGCCGCAACCGTCAGTCGGGCAACGAGCGCAACGCTGTGCGCGAGAGAATTCAGCAGAAGGGCACCGTTAGCCTCAACAATCAGGGTCAGAAGGCCGATGAGGAGGAGGTTGTGGTGCGTAGCAACACGATAAGCGTTAAGGACGAGGTTCGTGCGCCAAAGATTCTTGGCAAGATTGACCTCTCATCGGGCAAGCGCAGCGAGGCTCCTAAGCAGGAGGCTAAGACTGAGGCGCCTAAGGCTGAGCCTAAGGTGGAGAAGCCAGCAGAGGCACCCAAGGCTGAACCTAAGGTGGAGGTAAAGGCTGAGGCGCCAAAGGCTGAGCCTAAGGTGGAGAAGCCTGTGGAGGCACCTAAGGCAGAGCCTAAGGTGGAGGCAGCGCCTGAGCAGCCTAAGCGCGACTCGGTGTTCCGTCCAGAGGTGACACAGCTCGATGGCCCAAAGATTTTGGGTACTATGGATGTGTCGAATATGACCCCTGGTGGCAAGCACAAGCGCAAGCGTCTCGATAAGGAGAAGGTAAATGTCGCTAAGGAGGGCAAGAATGCCGGCAAGGGCGACGCCAACAATAAGGGCGGTGGCAACAAGGGCGGCCAGCAGCAGCACGCACAGCAGCAGGGCGGCGGCCAGCAGCAGCCACAGTCTAAGAAGCAGAAGAAACAGCAGCAGCCTAAGCAGCAGCCTAAGCCTGTGGTACGCCAGGAGGTGTCGGACGAGGAGGTATCAAAGCAGATTAAGGATACCTTGGCTCGCTTGACAGCTAAGGGTACCAAGTCGAAGGGTGCTAAGTATCGTAAGGAGAAGCGTGAGGAGGTTCGCGAGCGAATGAATGAGGAGATCGAGCGCGAGGAGATGGAGCGCAGCGTGCTCAAGGTTACGGAGTTCGTAACCGTGAGTGAGCTGGCTACAATGATGAGCGTATCGCCAATGGAGGTCATTTCGGCCTGCATGAACCTTGGCCTTATGGTATCAATCAACCAGCGTCTCGATGCTGAGGCCTTGGTGGTTGTGGCTGAGGAGTTCGGCTTTACAGTAGAGTTCGTATCGGTGGAGATTCAGGAGGCTATCGAGAATGATGCCGACAGCGACGAGGATCTCACTCCACGCCCACCAATCGTAACCGTAATGGGTCATGTTGACCACGGTAAGACATCGCTCTTGGATAACATCCGTAAGACTAATGTCACTGCGGGCGAGGCTGGTGGTATCACACAGCACATCGGTGCTTACTCGGTAGAGCTCAATGGTCAAAAAATCACATTCCTCGATACCCCTGGTCACGAGGCGTTTACGGCGATGCGTGCGCGTGGTGCTAAGATGACCGATGTTGCAATTATCATCGTTGCGGCCGACGACAGCGTGATGCCTCAGACCGTGGAGGCTATCAACCACGCCTCAGCAGCAGGTGTGCCTATGGTGTTTGCTATCAACAAGATGGATAAGCCACAGGCCAACTCGGAGCGTATTCGTGAGCAGCTCTCGCAGATGAACTACCTCGTGGAGGACTGGGGCGGTAAGTACCAGTGCCAGGAGGTGTCGGCAAAGAAGGGTATGAACCTCGACAAGCTCCTCGAGAAGGTACTCCTCGAGGCTGAGATGCTCGAACTCAAGGCCAACCCTAACCGCAAGGCGTCGGGTGCGGTCATCGAGTCGATGCTCGACAAGGGTCGTGGTTATGTGGCTACCATTATGGTACAGAACGGTACCCTCCGCATCGGCGATGTACTCCTTTCGGGTACATACACAGGTCGTGTGAAGGCTATGTTCGACGAGAACGGCCGCAAGGTTACCGAGGCAGGACCTTCGACACCTGTTCAGGTACTCGGTCTTAACGGTGCGCCTCAGGCGGGTGATACCTTCAATGTTATGGACGACGACCGCTCAGCACGCGAGATTGCCAACAAGCGCGAGCAGTTGCAGCGTATGCAGGGCATTATGACCCAGAAGCATGTGACCCTCGACGAGATTGGTCGCCGTATTGCTATCGGCTCGTTCAAGGAGCTCAACATCATCGTTAAGGGTGATGTGGACGGCTCGGTAGAGGCGATGACAGGTTCGCTCATCAAGCTCTCGAAGGAGACCGTACAGGTGAATGTGATCCACTCGGCCGTAGGTCAGATTTCGGAGTCGGATGTATTGCTTGCAGCGGCATCGAACGCCATCATCGTCGGCTTCCAGGTGCGTCCTTCGGCAGCAGCGCGTAAGGCGGCAGAGAAGGAGCAGATTGATATCCGCCTCTACTCTATCATCTACGACGCTATCAACGAGATTAAGGATGCGATCGAGGGTATGCTCGAGCCTGTGATGAAGGAGGAGATTGTCTGCTCGACAGAGGTTATGGAGACCTTCAAGATCTCGAAGGTTGGTACTGTTGCGGGATGTATCGTGCGCGAGGGTAAGATGCAGCGCAACACCGCCATCCGTGTCATCCGTGACGGTATCGTTATCTACACCGGTAAGCTCGGCTCGTTGCGTCGCTTCAAGGACGATGTCAAGGAGGTTACAACGGGTCAGGACTGCGGTTTGAACATCGAATCGTACAACGATATCAAGGTTGGCGATATTATCGAGGG
>JAGBTP010000016.1 GCA_017631255.1 Alistipes sp. | reverse complement strand
GCTCAACTATCTCCCTACCGAGCACAACTATCTTATCGCCTCAACACTAAATGGTTACCTCGCAAAGCCTATGCTCGAAGTGGCGACAGCAGAGGATGAGGAGCGCCTATGGATTATGGCCGACAAGCACGCCATCGCCTCGCTCCGCCGACCACTTGTTATGACATTGGCTGCGGTGGCGACATCTGATGGTGTCGTTGCGCAGCTTAACGATGCGTGGCGTAACGAGAGTATCGCGCAGCTCGACGAGAACGACGCTATGAAGCTCGCCCTTGAACTCGCCGTAAGGATGCCTGAGCAGCGTGACGACATTATCGCTACGCAGCGCGCACGACTTACCAACGACGACAGGGTACGACAGTTCGACTACATCGCGCGTGCCACAACCCCTGATATCGAGGCACGCGATGCGCTCTTCGAGTGGCTGCTAACGCCCGAAAATCGCCGTCCAGAGCCCTGGGCAGCATCAATGCTCGCAATACTCAACCACCACACGCGCCAGCACGAGGCCTGCAAATATATCTACCGAGGCCTGGAGGAACTTAGCGAGGTGCAGCGTACGGGCGACATCTTCTTCCCCCGTAATTGGACGGGTGCACTCCTGGGTGGCCACCATAGCGCCGAGGCCGCAAATGAGGTCAAGCGCTTCCTCAGCGACCACACAGACTACAACCCACTGCTCCGCAATAAGATTCTCCAAGCTGCCAACCTGGAGTAACGGCCTACCACCCAAACTATTAGCATAAAAAACATAGGCTGCCTCCGTGTGGAAGCAGCCTATACTATTTTCCGTCGTCGCCAATCTTAGCCAAGTAGCACACTACTTTTTCTCACCCTCCAAGAACTTGGCATAGCCGATGGTTGGGCGTGAGACGACATTCTCACGATTGGAATACTCCATCATACGGCGTATCTCGTCGTAAATAGCAATACTATCACCGTGCAGCGATGGTGGCACATTCTTGATTGTAGTACTCATCAGCTCCTGCGATATCTTAGTACGACTAAAGGCTGCCGTCATCGCCGCATCGTTCACGATATAGGCGATATCGCTGGCGATGTAACCCTCAGTCATCTTTGCAAGCTCGTCGTAGTCGATATTATCATCGACGGGGCGGGTGTTGACATAGAGTCTAAACATCTCCTTACGCGCCTCATAATCAGGGAGTGGCACATATACCATCCTATCAATACGACCCGTACGCCTAATCGCAGGGTCAATCTTATCGGGGCGGTTTGTCGTCGCAACAACGAAGATACCACGCTTAGCACAGTTGTTCATCTGCGTGAGGAACTCGTTGACCTCACTCGACACATAGCTCGAACCAGGGGCCGAACGGTCGGGAACAAGGGCATCAAACTCATCGAAACAGAGCACGATAGGCCTATGCTTCTCCGCCTGCTTGAAGAGCTTGCCAATCTTCTCCTGCGAGCCGTGGACGAACGAACTTGCAAGGTCGGATGACTTGATAAGCGCGAAGTTAAACTTCGTCTCTTCGGCAAACTTCTCCGCAAAGAAGGTCTTACCACATCCCGGAGGACCATAGAGCAGCATACCATTTGGAGGTGTGAGCTGGTACTCCTTAGCAATCTCCTCGTTGCGGATAACGAAGATAACCTTCTGATAAAGAAACTCTTTCAACTCCTGCATACCAGCGATATCGGCAAAGCCATTACCTCCACCACGACGCACATCGAGCGTAAATCTATTTGGGTCATTAGGATCCGACTTACCGCTGCCATCACCAAAGCCATCGTGCGAGCCACGCGAACTGCTTGAACTTCTTGAGCTCTCTGAACCGCCACCTGCCACGCTCTTAGGCGCATCACCCGTCTCAGCATCACTACCATCGAGTATAGCGAGCAGCTCCGCTACCGACTTAGCACGATCCTCGGTCTTGAGAGCCAAGCCCTCCCTGAGCACCGCCTTAACACGACCCGACACCTCGAGAGCATTGATATCCACAGGATTCTTCTTACGGAACGATGAGAGTTCCATAAACTGTTCCCTGTATGTCTGCTCGCGATTCAGTTCCACGATCCAAGGCGCCTTGCCCGTAAGCATAAAGTACAGCACAGCCGTAGCCGAGAAGATATCACTCTGCTCATCGAAGATGCCCACCATATTCTCCTTAGCGTGGTAGATGATGTCGATATCCGAGGTATCGAACTCCACCCTACCGCTGCAACGCTGTGAGAGGTGACCAAGGTCGACAATCTGCGGCTCGCCACCCGTAGCCTCGGTAAGCATAATATTACTTGGATCAATGTCGTTGTGACACAACACTGGCGAGAGGTTGTGCATAAAGTTAAGACCCTGAAGCACACCACGATATATCGCCACAGCCTCACCTTCAGGCAGTGGTCCTCGCTGCGCTACATAGTCCGAAAGGATATGACCACTTAGGTAGTTAGTCACATAGTATTGACACGCACCCTCGCTATGCTCCAGCGTGCCGCAGTCGATAAAACTGATGACATTGCGATGCTTGAGCAGCTTGCAATATTCAATCTCCTTCACCCACTTACTTTCGCCGTTCACCAGCTTAGGATTTATGCGGCTCAGCACAAAGAGCTTAAGGAAATATGGATTATTTGCCTGATCGACAGCACGATAGGTTTCAGTGTATTGATTATGCTTTATGAGGTTCTGAACGACGAACCTACCAACTTGCGCATTTTTTTCGAGTATAGCCATAGGGTTAAATAGTTCTAAGGTGCGATATCACGGTCGTAAGAGACAACCAAAGCCATAACCTTTCATAAAAGGGGCTGTCGAACAGCTGCCGACAACCCCTATATTTAAGCGTTCGAGGAGCTATCCTAAAATCTCCTTTGCAATATCCTTGTAAGCATTGATAAGGATAGAGAAGATGCGCTGGATGAAGTCGCCAACCTCAGGGCTTGAGTCCACAAACATCTCAACTGTAAGCCAGAGGCGATCCTCCACGAGGAATGCCTTGAGCACCTTATAGTCGCGAGAAATCTTGTTACAAGCCTCAAGCACCTTCTCGCGATTGTTCTCAACCTCGTAGATACCAGGCATAATGATACGGAAGAACTGCTCATCGTTGCCGTTGTTTGTGCAATAGAGGTTTACACCCTCAATCTTGAAGTGAAGATCGCCGTCAGAATCGATATCGTAGCGATAACCCTCAGATGCCAAATACTCCTTAACTAAATCCATTGGTCTCATAGCGTAAAATTTTTAAGAGTTAGTAATTGTAAAGATGTCGCAAGGGGAAAGAACCCCTCCTTGTTACCGCAAATATAATATTTTTTTTTGAATTTTCAAAGGCTGCCAAAGAAAATATTTTGCGACGAGCAAGCTTTTAGTCGCCAGAGAGGCTGCGCACAGATGTACAATTATTTATTTAGCGAAGGATGGCAAACAAAGGCATTTCTGTTTTTATGCCCCTCTGCATTCCGCCATATAGCGAATTGTACAGTCAATAAGGAGGGAAGTAAACTTTTGTATCAAGGCATTTGCCAACCTAAAATAATGTCACCTACTATGTGCTTGATAATCCGCAACATATAACGACACTATTTTTATCCATCTATTTTGGCAGAAAACTTTTATAAAGTTATCTTTGTATAGTGAACAAGCTTTTTGATATGAGACGACTGCTATTTATACTCGCATTGACTCTAACTCTTGTCGCTTGCAACCGTCACTCGGAGCATTGGGCAACTATTACCGAGATGGAGCGCATTATCGAGGAGCGACCCGATAGTGTGCTTAATGTGTTGCAGACTATCGACACGGATGAACTTGTTGGCAACGAGGAGCGAGCAAAGCACGCCCTGTTGCTATCAATGGCGATGGATAAAAACTACATTGACCGAACCGACTTTGAGGTGTTGCAGCCCGCCATTGACTATTATGAGGATAATGGCTCTGCAACAGACAAGTTGCGTACATTCTATTATCAAGGCCGCATCTATCATAACCGAGGTAATGAAGCTGCTGCAATGGAGGCTTATGTAAAAGCTATAAACATTGGAGAAAACTCGGATGATATTTTGACAAAGGCAAGATTGTTTGTTGCTCAAGG
>JAGBTP010000015.1 GCA_017631255.1 Alistipes sp. | reverse complement strand
CTGTGGATAAGGGTGAGAAGGTGTTGGTGCTCTTGACAGATATGACCCTTTACGCCGATGCCCTCGCTATCGTGTCTAACCGTATGGACCAGATTCCATCGAAGGACTCAATGCCAGGTTCGTTGTACTCTGACCTTGCAAAGATCTACGAGAAGGCGGTGCAGTTGCCTAACGGTGGTTCAATTACCATCATTGCCGTAACTACACTTTCTGGTGGTGATATTACTCACGCTATTCCAGATAACACCGGTTACATCACCGAGGGTCAGCTCTTCCTCCGTAACGATACCGATACAGGTAAGGTTATCGTCGACCCATTCCGTTCACTCTCGCGTCTTAAGCAGCTCGTTATCGGTAAGAAGACCCGTGAGGATCACCCACAGGTTATGAATGCCTGCGTGCGTCTCTATGCTGATGCGGCTAACGCTAAGACTAAGTTGGAGAACGGTTTTGACCTCTCGGACTACGATGAGCGTGCATTGGAGTTTGCTCGTGACTACTCTAAGAAACTGCTCTCAATCGATGTTAACATCGAGATTGAGGAGATGCTTGACACCGCTTGGACACTGTTCGCTAAGTACTTCTCTAAGGGTGAGGTTAGCATCAAGCAGGAGCTTGCTGAAAAATATTGGAAAGCATAATAAAGGCCTATGGCAATCAAATTTCAATATAACAAGACTTCGCTCGGTGAGCTAAACAAACAGCTCAAAATCCGAAAGAACGCACTCCCTACTATCAAGAGTAAGGAGAGTGCGCTCCGCTCGGAGGTGAAGCGTGCGAAGGACTCTGCACTTGCATACCGTAGAGAGTTGGATGAGCTTATCGCTCAGTATGACTATATGGTACAGCTGTGGGGAGAGTTTGATTGTGATCTTATCCGCATCGTCGATGTCGAGCTATCGTCACAGAAGATTGCGGGCGTGCGCATACCGATACTAAGTGATATAGTATATGAGGAGAAGCCTTACGACCTCTTCTCTGCCCCAGTTTGGTATGCTGAGGGTATCAAGGTGCTCAAGAAGATGTCTCGCCTCGGTATCGAGTTCGAGATTTACAATCGCAAGATGACGCTTCTTGACTATGCGCGACGCAAAACTACTCAGAAGGTAAACCTCTACGAAAAGGTGCAAATACCTGGTTATGAGGATGCCATACGCAAGATTAAGCGATTTATGGAGGACGAGGAGAACCTAAGTAAGTCGGCTCAGAAGATTGTTAAAACTCGTCAGGCGCAAGCCGCGGCTATGGAGGAGCCTAATGTATGATAAGTAAGATGATACGCTACGACATCGTGCTATATGCTGGTGAGCAGCAGCACTTTGTCAACGAGTTGCGCGAACTCGGACTTGTCGATATTACCACCACCGGCTGGGAGCCTTCGGAGAGCGACCGTGCACTCCTATTGGAGATTGAGGCGTACAACAAGGCTGTCGAGTACCTCAATGCGTTCGCCGCATCGGAGAGCTTCAATGCTAAGGCGTTGGCTTACGAGTCGGGTAGCGTAGCATATGAGTGCTACGAGGATGCTCGCTCGGAGCGCCAGCGTATTACTCAGGAGGTGACTCGTCTTGAGAAACTCGCTGAGGAGATTGCCCCTTGGGGTAAGTTCTCTGCCGACGATATCGCTCGCCTTTCGGAGCGTGGTCTCTCGCTTCGTTTCTTCGTTGCTCAGCCAGCAGTATTTGAGCGTGCCGTGGCGGAGCAGCCTGAGGGTGTTACCCTCGCAGAGGTGGGACGCACACAGTCGTATGTCTACTTTGCAGTCATCACTCAGGATAACACTCCTGTTGTCCTCGATGGTCAGGAGGTGCGCCTCCCACAGATGGACAGCGAGGCTATGCGCAAGGAGATTGCTCGCTTGCAGGCCGAAGATAAGGCACTCGACGAGGTATTCTCACGCGTTGCTGCTTCGCGCGACTTGATTGCTGCCGAGTGTGGTGCTCTCAAGGAGCAGTTGCAGGGCTTGAAGGTGGGTGCTACGGCGCAGCGTGAGGCTGATGGTCGTCTCCTCATTTTGGAGGGATGGGCCGAGGCTGACACTGCTGAGAGGGTAGATGCTATGCTCAAGGAGTACCCTAACCTTGTGTACGATCGTCGTGATGCTACCATCGACGATGAGGCTCCGGTGAAGCTTAAGAACAATAAGTTTGCTCGTCTGTTTGAGCTTATAGGCTCGATGTACGCACTTCCAAAGTACGGTACATTCGACCTTACGGCGATATTCGGACCATTCTATATGTTGTTCTTCGCTATCTGCTTGTGCGACGCTGGTTATGGTCTTGTACTGCTTATGGTAGGTCTTGCTCTCCTCTTCAAGGGCGGCGAGTCTATGCGTCAGGCAGCTTGGCTTTCTATCGTCTGCGCATCGGCCGCTGTGGCGTTTGGCTTCTATGCCAACTCGTTCTTTGGCTTGGCAATTTCGGACTATGCCCCTGTGATTAAGTTTATCGATTTCCAGCAGGATTTCTTCTCTATCTCGTTGGCTATCGGTGTGTTCCAGATCCTTGTGGGTATGGCTATTAACATCTGGATGAAGGCGAAATTGTTTGGCTTCACATCGACTTTCGGCCTACTTGGATGGTTCATTATCCTCCTTTCGGGTGTGTTGGCGGTGGGTCTGCCAATGTTCGACCTCGCTATCCCTGGCTTTGATGCCTCGTCGCCAGCCTTCTATGGCGCGATGGGTGTTGGTGCTGTGCTTATGTTACTCTTGAACAATGTTAAGCGCAATCCGCTTATCAACCTCGGTGCAGGTCTTTGGGATGCGTACAACAACATCACTGGCTTGTTGAGTGATGTGCTCAGCTACATCCGTCTCTTTGCTATCGGTCTTTCGGGCGGTGTGCTTGCGCAGGTGTTCAACTCGCTTGCTATGGGTCTCTCGGGACTCAGTGAGGGTGTTGCTGGTTCGGCGTGGTATGTTGTTGCAGTGCAGATTGTTGCTGCATCGATCATCCTCCTCATCGGTCACGGTATCAACCTCTTTATGTCGGCAATATCGTCATTCGTTCACCCTATGCGTTTGACCTTTGTCGAGTTTTATAAGAATGCAGGTTTTGAGATGGGTCAGCGCGCGTTCGACCCTGTGCGTAAAATGAATAAGTAAATAAAATAATAATTAACAACTTAAAAACATTTAACAATTATGAATTCAGCATTAATTTTGGCTTATTTGGGCGTTGCCCTTATGGTTGGTGTATCAGGTTTGGCCTCAGCAGTGGCTACCTCTCGTTGCGGTATGGCATCAGTAGGTGCGTTGAAGAAGAATAGCGGTGCCTTCGGTAGCTATATGATCCTCTCAGCGCTTCCTGGCTCTCAGGGCCTCTACGGCTTCGTAGGTTACTTTATGGTTAGCGGTCTTATCGCTGCTGATATGTCTATGTTTACTGCTGTTGGTATCTTCGGCGCTGGTCTCTTGATGGCTATCGTATGTTTGTCATCAGCACTCTTCCAGTCTAAGGTTTGTGCTAATGGTATCACTGCTATTGGTAACGGTAACGATGTATTCGGTAAGACTCTTATCCTTGCTGCGTTCCCTGAGCTCTACGCTATCTTGGGTGTTGCTGCTACCTTCCTTATCTCATCAGCTCTCTAATTGAGGTGATTAGGTGCTTCGGTGCCACAAAAGAGAGAGCCTATCCATTGCAGATAGGCTCTCTCTTTGTTTTAGCTAAAGCTGGTAATTATCTTTGTATTAACTATATAGCCACGCGATTAGAATAGCGACTGGTCGGTGCTGCTGCCGTAGGCATAACCGAGGTGCTTGTATGCCAGCTCCGTAGCCTCACGACCTCGAGGTGTGCGCTTGAGGAAACCCTCCTTAATTAGGAAGGGTTCGTAGACCTCCTCGACGGTGCCAGCCTCCTCGCTCACGGCGGTGGCGATAGTGTTGAGACCCACAGGGCCACCGTTGAACTTCTCGATAATAGTTGCCAGAATCTTGTTATCCATCTGGTCGAGACCTCGTGAATCAATATTTAGGGCGCTGAGCGCAACGCGTGTGATGTCGATGTCGATATGTCCCTCACCTTCAACCATTGCGAAGTCGCGCACACGGCGTAGCAGGGCATTGGCAATACGGGGTGTACCGCGTGAGCGTAGTGCTACTTCCAGCGCAGCATCGTCGTCGATTGAGATGTCGAGGATGGATGCAGAGCGCTTTACTATGCCCGCGAGTACGGGTGCGTCGTAGTACTCCAGATGGCACTGGATGCCGAAACGGGCGCGTAGTGGCGAGGTTAGGAGGCCGCTGCGCGTGGTGGCACCGACAAGGGTGAATGGCGCAAGCTCAATCTGTATAGAGCGTGCAGCAGGACCTTTGTCGAGCACGATGTCAATCTTATAGTCCTCCATTGCTGAGTATAGATACTCCTCGACAATAGGGCTGAGGCGGTGAATCTCGTCGATGAAGAG
>JAGBTP010000014.1 GCA_017631255.1 Alistipes sp. | reverse complement strand
GGTAAGAAGGGTTATGCTTTCTACCACATCGTTGCCGCAGATAGCAGAGCGCCACGTGATGGTAAGTTCATCGAGAAGTTGGGTACTTACAACCCTAACACGAATCCTGCTACAATCGATTTGAAGTTCGACCGAGCTTTGAATTGGTTACTTAAGGGCGCACAACCTACCGATACTTGTCGAGCAATTCTCTCGTACAAGGGCGTATTGTATATGAAGCACCTCTTGGGTGGTGTGGCTAAGGGCGCATTCACCGAGGCTGAGGCTGAGGCTCGTCTCAACAAGTGGTTGCAGGAGAAGCAGGGTAAGATCGATGCTAAGGCTAACAAGCTTTCATCTGACGCTACCGCTGCTAAGAAGGCACAGCTCGCTGCTGAGACTAAGATCAAGGAGGAGCGCGCTGCTGCAATCGCTGAGAAGAAGGCTGCTGAGGCTGCTGCTGCAGCTGAGGCCGCTGCTGAGGAGGCTACCGAGGCTGCTGCTGAGGAGACCACTGAGGCTTAATCTCACAGGTGCGATGATCGCCGTGGGACGCATAGGCCGAATCTTCGGCAATGATGGTGGTGTGATGGTTAGCCTTTACGCCAATTTCCCCGACGATTTCCAACAACAGGAACCGCTGTTTGTCGTTATCGACAAGCTGGCGGTTCCTCTTTTTTGTAACTCAATAGAGTATCGCGGTAAGTCGGGTGCCATTATCACCTTCGACGATATCGACACCGTACGCCGTGCCGAGGAGTTCCTCGTTGGACACGAGATACTTATGGAGGAGCGTGAGCGTGACGACGATGAGTTCTATATGGAGGACCTCATTGGCTTTACTGCCATCATCGACAAGCGCAAGGGTAAGATTTCAGACTTCTACGACAGCCCTTCAAACCCACTCTTCGAGATAACCCTCGACGGCAAGGAGCACCTTGTGCCAGCTGCCGAGGAGTTTATCGCCAACATCAACTTCGACAAGCGCACGATTAAGTTCGTGCTCCCCGACGGACTACTCGAGTTATAGTCCAAGGAGATCTACCCCACTTGCATATCACACAAATAGCAAGGGTTGCATAGGTTTGCAACCCCTCGTTTTGTGCATCCTATACCTATTTATCAGCTGCAAAATTATTGTTTACCACACACTTTTATCCACTCGGTTTTGTAACTTCAATTTATTTGCTTAAATTTGCTAATTAATAACACATAGATATATGGAAGCTAATATTGTAAACTACAAACGAGAAGATATATACGACCAGCAGCGCATCGAGGAGCTTATGGTCCACTACCGCGAGATATTGCGACTCCTCGGTGAGGACCCCGATCGTGAGGGCCTCATCAAGACCCCAGAGCGCGTGGCAAAGGCTATGTCGTTCATCACCAAGGGCTATGCACAGGACTCTATCGCCATTCTTCGTTCGGCAATGTTCAAGGAGGAGTATCAGCAGATGGTACTTGTGAAGGATATCGAACTGTTCTCGGTGTGCGAACACCATATGCTCCCATTCATCGGCAAGGCACATGTGGCATATATCCCTAACGGCTACATCACAGGGCTCTCGAAGATTGCACGCGTAGTGGAGTGCTTCGCGCGCCGCTTGCAGGTGCAGGAGCGTCTCACCGTACAGATTCGTGACAGCATCCAGCAGGCACTCAACCCACTCGGCGTAGCCGTGGTTATCGAGGCAAGCCATACTTGTATGCAGATGCGTGGCGTTGAGAAGCAGCGCTCAGTGACAACTACATCGGCATTTACGGGCGTATTTCTCTCGGATCCTCGTACGCGTGATGAGTTTATGCAGCTCATAAGATAATCGCTGTAAATATTTGATATTATGCGCGTTGTAGTAGGACTATCAGGTGGTGTTGACTCCTCGGTTGCGGCCTATCTTCTTAAGGAGCAGGGACACGAGGTGATAGGCCTCTTTATGCGTAATTGGCACGACACTACGGGTACGCTCGAGGGCGACTGTCCGTGGTACGACGACCAGGTATTTGCTGAGCTTGTAGCTAAGCGCCTCGATATCGAATTTCACTATGTCGACCTCTCAGAGCAGTACCGCACACGCGTTGTGGAGTATATGTTTTCGGAGTATGAAAAGGGTCGTACACCGAATCCCGATGTACTGTGCAACAGGGAGATAAAGTTCGATGTATTCCTCAAGGAGGCACTCAAATTGGGTGCTGAGCGCGTGGCAACGGGCCACTATTGTAGACGCGAGGAGTGGGTCGATAACGAGGGTACGATGCACTACCGACTACTAGCAGGTAGCGATCCAAACAAGGATCAGAGTTACTTCCTCTGCCAGCTCACGCAGGAGCAGCTATCGTATGCGATGTTCCCCATTGGTGACCTCCTAAAACCAGAGGTTAGACGCATCGCCGAGGAGCAGAGATTGGCCACAGCCAAGCGCAAGGATTCGCAAGGTATATGCTTCGTCGGCAAGGTCGATTTACCTGTATTCCTACAACAAAAACTCGCTGCCAAGCAGGGCAATGTTCACGAGATACTACCCCACTCTCCCCGTTTCGCTATAAAGTGCGAAGATGGTGACTATAAGAGCCTTGCGGAGCCATATAGACTCACTGTTCGTGATGGCAAGAAAATTGGCACACACAACGGCGCCCACTTCTACACCATTGGCCAGCGCAAGGGTTTAGGCATCGGCGGAAGGAAGGAGTCCTTGTTCGTTATTGGCACCGATGTGGTTGATAATGTAGTCTTTGTGGGCGAGGGCGACAACCACCCTGGTCTCCATCGCAAGGCGCTGCGAATACTTCCTGAGGAGGTGCATTGGGTAGACCCAGCAGGGCTTATGCAGGTAGGCGAACGACGCGATTACCTTGTGCGTATACGATATCGCCAGCCACTGCAAAAGGCGCAGCTGATAATGGATGAAGAGGGCCTATACATCCTATTTAAGGAGCCACAGCGAGGCATCACCGCAGGGCAGTTTGCTGCGTGGTACGACGGCGACAACCTCGTAGGTAGTGGCGTTATCGAGAAGTAGTGCGACGCATCACATTAAGGCAATTTATACAAAGACGACAGCTTCAAACTGTCGTCTTTTATTGTTATGGATGCGCACAACGAGCATAAGCGCCGCACGAAAACATTAAACAAACTCCAAATTTTTCTTGTTATTTCGTTATCTTTTAGTGCATAATTATTGCAATTTTGAAAATTATTGTTTACTTTTGTAGGCTATTGAATCTGCGCGCCTCTCTTAGGCGAGGTTCCTGATATGCGCAGAGACGATTGCACAACCAACGAATTAATGTTTAACCAATTATAAAATAGACAATTATGGCTAATGTAAAGCGAGTTTACACCTTCGGCAACAAGGAGGCTGAGGGTAATGGCAAGATGCGAGAGTTGCTCGGCGGTAAGGGTGCCAACCTTGCTGAGATGAACCTTATTGGCATTCCTGTGCCTCCAGGATTTACCATCACTACCGACACTTGCTCGGAGTACTACAAGGAGGGCAAGGAGCGCGTTATCGAGTTGTTGCGTCCTGAGGTGGAGGCAGCTATCCAGAACATCGAGAAGCTCACAGGCCGTAAGTTCAACGACACTACCCTTCCATTGCTCGTTTCAGTACGCTCAGGTGCTCGTGCTTCAATGCCAGGTATGATGGATACTATCCTTAACCTCGGTATGAACGACGAGGCTGTTGAGGCTATGGCTAAGCTCTCTGGCAACCCTCGTTTCGCTTGGGACTCATATCGTCGTTTCGTACAGATGTACGGCGATGTTGTTCTCGATATGAAGCCAGTATCTAAGGAGGATCACGACCCATTCGAGGTGCTTATCGACGCTCAGAAGGAGAAGCGTGGTGTTAAGGCTGATACTGACCTCACTACTGAGGACCTCAAGGAGCTCGTAGTTGCATTTAAGAAGGCTATCAAAGAGCAGACTGGCAAGGACTTCCCAACAAGCGCTTGGGATCAGCTTTGGGGTGCTATCTGCGCAGTATTCGGTTCATGGATGAACGAGCGTGCCATTCTCTACCGTAAGCTCAACAACATCCCTGAGGAGTGGGGTACAGCAGTATCTGTTCAGGCGATGGTATTCGGTAATATGGGTGACAACTCAGCTACTGGTGTAGCATTCTCACGCGACGCTGCTACTGGTGAGAACATCTTTAACGGTGAGTACCTCATCAACGCTCAGGGCGAGGATGTGGTTGCAGGTATCCGTACACCACAGCAGATTACTATCGAGGGTTCAAAGCGTTGGGCTGTTGCTCAGAACATCTCTGAGGAGGAGCGTAAGGCTAAGTACCCATCATTGGAGGAGGTTATGCCTGAGGTTTATGCTGAGCTTAACGGCATCCAGCACCACTTGGAGCAGTACTTCACTGATATGCAGGATATCGAGTTCACAATCCAGGACGGTAAGCTCTGGATGTTGCAGTGCCGTAACGGTAAGCGTACCGGTGCAGCAATGGTGAAGATCGCTATGGATATGCTCAACGAGGGCCTTATCGACGAGAAGACAGCAGTTTTGCGCTGCGAGCCTGAGAAGCTCGACGAGCTCTTGCACCCAGTATTCGACAAGAAGGCTATCAAGAACGCAAAGGTTATCGTTAAGGGTCTTCCAGCATCTCCAGGTGCCGCTACTGGTCCAGTAGTATTCTTCGCTGACGACGCTGAGAAGGTACTCAACGAGACTGGTCAGAAGGCTATCCTCGTTCGTATCGAGACATCTCCTGAGGACTTGAAGGGTATG
>JAGBTP010000013.1 GCA_017631255.1 Alistipes sp. | reverse complement strand
TAAGGTAAACCGCAAGAGCCATACTGGTGAGTATGAGTTTGAGCTTGTCAATACCGAGATTACTAATTGGATTGCCGATGTCGACACCCACGGTGGCGAGGCTCGTCAGTACTATGTCGTTCACCTCGACGAGGCTGGTACCTTGGAGGCTAAGATCAATGCCGACGGCAAGAACCCAGCTAAGATTAAGAACCTCAAGGTGTCGGGTAAGATTTGCACCACCGATTTCACCTTTATGCGCGATAAGATGGATATCCTTCAGGCGGTAAACCTTAAGGAGTCTACTATCGTTGGAATGTGGTATTACTATATTAATATAGGTGATGAGAGGGGTTGGTTCTATGAGTATTTTGTGGGCGATATGCCTGAGAGTGATGAGGAGTGTCGTCAGATGGTTCTCGAGCGCTATCCTAATAATCAAAACTGGAGTGGTCGTGGTGTATTTGGTTACAGCAACGAAATCCCTAATAGCGCATTTAGCGGCAAGGCATCACTCGTTTACTTTGTATTCCCTGAGGTGGTAACTAAGATTGGCGACAGTGCCTTTAACGGTACACTCCTTTCTGGTGCCTTGATTATCCCAAATGATGTAGTGGAGATTGGTGGTAGTGCATTTGCTGGTACCAATATTACATCATTGCAGCTCCCTCATAATATTAAGATGTTGGGTAATAGTGCATTTAATCAGTGTGCATCTCTTTCAGGTACATTAACTCTTCCAGAGAGCTTGGAGAGTATGGGAAGTATGTGTTTTTGGGGATGTTCTATGTTGTCTGGAAATCTTGTATTACCCACGAAATTAACAAAGATATCTTCAAGTTGTTTTAGAGGATGTGGTTTCTCTGGTGATTTGATTATCCCTGAGAGTGTTGAGATAATAGAGGGTAGCGCTTTTGATATTTGTAAAAGTTTTAATGGCAGATTGGTCTTGCCTCACTCTTTGAAGGAGATAGGAGGTCAAGCATTCTCAGGTTGTAATTTCCAGGGTGAGCTTGTTATACCAAAGTATGTTCAGGTAATACCAGATAGATGCTTTGAATATTGTGATTTTTCTTCAATAGTTTTTGAGGAAGGAAGTGAGTTGATTGAGATTGAAACAGGTGCATTTGCAGGTAACAATCGCCTATGTGAGCCTATTATCTTCCCTGATAATTTGCTAACATTGTCAACCGGCTGGAATTATGAAAGTGGATCGTTTGATGGTTGTAGTTTGCTTCCAGAAGTAGTCCTTCCTGCAAAATTGACTGTGATTGGTGGTAAAGCATTTAATGGTTGCTATGGCCTTTCAAAGATTACTTGTAATGCTACAACGCCTCCAGTTGTTGGTTCGGGTGCTTTCAACGGCGTAGCTAAGGATAACTTTACGCTTGAGGTGCCTGAGAAAGCAGTGGCTAAGTATCAGTCAGCGGCGGGCTGGAGCGACTTCCGTAGAATTGCGGCGCACCACGACTTCTCAATCTCGCGTTCGGAGATGCGTGTGCTCAACGCTGAGCACTCGGCGACATATCTCCTCCGTACTCCTAACGGCACATCGCAGTGGAGCGTGGAGAGCTGTCCTGAGTGGGTGACTGTAACTCCATCATCGGGTGTAGGTAAGACCGAGGTGGTGGTAACCGTAAACGCTATGGATGCAGCAGAGGTTGGCCAGTTTGAGGTGCTCAAGAGCGGTAGCAACTCAACCTACACCAAGCACGCAGGTCGTGCGGGCGAGATTGTATTCTTGCTCGAGGGCAAGGACTACCGCTCGAAGATGTCGGTACAGCAGTACGACGCCGAGGTGGCAGATGGCGATGTTATCGTTAACCAGACAGCTACCGTGGGTGGTGGTGTCAACATCGTATTTATGGGTGACTGCTTCGACGCGAAAGATATCGCTGAGGGTAAGTATCTCGATGGCATCAACAAGGCTATCACATACTACTTCGCCGTAGACCCTTACACCACATATCGTGACTACTTCAATGTCTACACCGTGGTTGGTATGTCGCCAGACACAGGTATGGGTACTGTAAACACTATCAAGGATGCTAAGTTCGGCTCGCAGTACTCGCTCGACGGCATCACGCCTGACACCAAGGTGACATACGAGTACGCGATGAAGTGTCCTACTGTGAACGAGGCTAACCTCTCGCAGACACTCGTCGTGATGGTGGAGAACACCTCGGACTATGGCGGTATCTGCTATATGTGGGGCGATGGCTCAGCAATAGCAATATGCCCTATGTCGGCCGACGCATATCCATTTGACTTCCGTGGTATCGTGCAGCACGAGGCGGGTGGTCACGGCTTCGGTAAGCTCGGTGACGAGTACATCTACCACAACGCATTCATCCAGTCGTGCGACTGCAATTGCTGCAGCCACCTTCAGGAGTTCAACGCTGCCAAGGCACGCGGCTGGTATCGCAATATGTCGACCGACGCCGATATGAACACCGTGGAGTGGAGTCACCTTATCTTCCATCCTACATATAGCGCACGCGTGGATATGTACGAGGGTGGTTACTTCCACACCCGTGGCGTATATCGCTCAGAGTCGGCTTCGTGTATGAACAATAATATCCCTTACTTCTCGGCTATTTCACGCCAGGAGATCGTTGAGCGCATTATGCGCTACGCCGGATTGGAGTTCTCTATCGACGACTTTTATGCCAACGATAACCTCAACGCAGGCCCTGTGGCACCTCAGGTGTCGAGCCTTGCTGCCGAGGTGCCAGCTATGTGCGCCGCAAGTGCATCGAAGCAGATGCATCCTAAGTTTATGGGCGAGAAGCCAGAGCTTAAGTAATAACCTTAAAAACGCAACAAAATGAAACGAATAATATCTTTGGCCGTGGTGGCACTCGCTGCTGTGGCGTGTAACAAGGAGGCGGGCGAGGTTGTAAAACCCGTTGCGGGCTCAAACGAGATTCGTGTCGAGGCTTCGATGCCAGGTGCTACGCGTGCTACGATGACGCAGTTCGAGGCTGGCGATGTTATGGGTCTCTACGCCGTAGAGTATGATGGCGATAGCGTTGCCCCACTTCAGCTTGGTGGTAACTTCATCAACAACGAGGCTATGACTTTCGATGGTGCTAAGTGGAACCCTGCTCACACCCTTTATTGGGGTGAGAATGCGTGTGACTTCTACGGCATCTACCCTTATCAGCAACTTGCTGGTGTTAAGGATGTCATCTTCGAAGTGGCATTGGATCAAACGCAGCCATCTACCGACGAGGCTCTTGGTGGCTACGAGGCTTCCGACCTCCTCTGGGCTAAGGCTGAGCGCAAGAGTCGTGAGGATGGCGATGTGTTCCTCTCGTTCAAGCATATGATGTCGCGCGTGGTGGTAAATGTCGAGCGAGGCCCTAATTTCGAGGGTGAGCTCCCTGAGAATATCAGCGTTAAGCTCTACAATACCGCAACCACAGCGGAGGTGGATTGGACTATCGGCTCGGTGAAGAAGTATATGTTCAGCGACACCAAGACCATCGCTATGCGTCAGCTCGATGCTACGACCTTCGACGCCATCGTTGTGCCTCAGTTTATCGAGCGCATTACCCCTCTTGTGGAGCTTACAATGGAGGGTATTGCCTACCTACTTGAGGATTCTATCTCGTTCCGTCCAGGCTATCAGCACACCATCACCGTGACGCTCAACACATCTCCTGACCAGGAGAAGATCGAGATCGGCTTCGAGGGTGTTGTCGAGGAGGAGTGGAACAGCGAAGACGAGGGCGAGTTGTAATACTTTGGTCTAACTGCTGCGCGTATATATGGGGTTATACCTATGTATAATATAGCAGCTAACTACCCAACGGGGGTATTCGAGTTATCGAGTGCCCCCAAATTATAAACTTAAAAATATAAATATAATGAGGCGTACGATTATCTTTCAATCTATTGCGGCAGTGGTAGCCCTCGTGCTGCTAATGTCGTGCGGTGGTACGGTGGCGCCAAAGGAGGATGGTGAGGTTGCAACTCAGATGACGGATGAGGTGGCCATTGAGGCGGAAAACTATGATGATAGTTCGATAGATGACGAGAATGAGGAGTTTTGCTTCTATAATGAGTTTTGCCTCTCGTTCAGAGATATATTGCCGAAGTTCAATTCTTACAGCGAGCCTGACGATATCCGAAAGTATGTCGATGAGATTATCGCTGACGGTAAGTATTTGAGTTTCTATCGTGACTACGATGATGGTGTTAAAGAGTTGGTGACTGAGATTCGTATGGTTGCAGATATGCTCCAAAAGTATAGGGATGGTAAGTCGAAATATTACCCGGTAAAGGAGGTCTTTGAAGTGGTTGGATCGATGCTCTTTGAGGTGGCGTATGTGGATAATCACGGTGGTGTGATTGACCCTCGCGAGGCTATTATTATCCCTCGTCTTTTGGATATTGCTGCGTCATTAGCCCCCGATATCTACAAAATTGCAGAGCACTGCTCGGCAGATGGCAAACTCGGTATTATGACTGTTAAGTCGGGATATAACAATCAATATGATCTTATGGCCCTTGTGACTAAGGGTGAGAATGGCTATATAATTCGTCATCTGCCTGACTGTTTTGCAAAGCTAAATAAGGTTCGCAAGGTAGGTGATAGTGAGCATAGTACACAGTATGTGTTATCATTTGAGGATGCGGATAGCTATCCATACCTCTTGCCACAGTTGCTGGTGGTAGATCTCTATAAGAATGGTATGATGCATATTACTAACCTTGCTGAAAGTAGGGCTTTTGACGCTTGGAATAGCTATTTGTGGTCATCCGATAGAGTAGACAATATAAAGATATATTTCAATCCTAATGACCTAAGCTGGAGTTGGTGTGTGGAGAACAAGTATGGCAACTTGGAGAAGGTCGAGGGTACCAATGTGCTCTATTTGGATTTGGAGATGCTTAGCTTGTTGCTAAAGTAATCATCGGGTATTTTGTGGCGACATATAGAAATATCGTCTACGACTCATACAAATTGGGGGTATTCGAGTTATCGAGTGCCCCCGATTTTTTTATTTTTTCTTGCCCAGCTCGATTTTTTTTGTTATCTTTGCACTGATATTGTGGGATGCAATATGTGTCCCGGTTGTTGAACTAATCTTAAAGGGCTATGGACGATGGCAATCATTCCTACAATCACAGCTGTGTCGTATCTCAATACGATACCCTTCGTCTATGGACTTCAGCACGCCGATAATTTCGGCGCCGACCTCCTATTAGCCCCACCTGCCGAGTGCGCAAAGAACTACATCGAAGGTAGAGCCGACATCGCTCTGCTCCCTGCTGCCGTTGTGCCTCAGCTTACGCAGACAAACATCATCACCGACTACTGCATCGGCGCAGTGGGTGCTGTGCGCACCGTCACTGTTATGTCGCGCGTGCCTATTGGTCGAGTAAAGCGCATATGGCTCGATGCTCACTCGCGTACCTCGGTGCAGCTGTGTGGCTACTTGGCTAAGAACAAGTGGCGCATCAGTCCTGAGTGGCTGCATATGTCGGATTACTCGGTTGTTGATAGTGCACCGATCGAAGATGCCTTCCTGCTCATTGGCGATAAGGTTTTCGACTATGAGGGTCGCCTGCCATATGTCTATGACCTTGCTGTCGAGTGGCGTGAGGTGACTAAGCTGCCCTTTGCCTTTGCGGTGTGGGTGGCGCGTAAGGGTGTATCCTACGAGGTGGTGGATGCGTTGCAGCGCTCACTTACCTTTGGTGTGGAGCATATCTGGGAGGCTGTTGCTCAGTCGCGTTATATGGGTGTCGACGGTGGTATCACGGCATACGATTACCTCACTCGCAATATCGACTTCATTCTTGACGATGAGAAGCATAAGGCCCTTAAGAAGTTCTGGGACGCTGGCATCAGAATAGAACCGCGATCCTATTAAAGAGGCCGTACGGCGCTCGTCGTGCGACTTCTTCCCTCCGACCTGCGGGGCGTTCATTGTATTCCGCCCCAAGTAAAGCCCAAATGGGTAGAGTTGAATATTAAAGAATAAAACTTAAGGAGGAGATATGATTACCATCTATCTTAAGCAATACAACAAGATTATCCGCAACGCCGACACCGAACTCTTCGACGAGCTCGGCTTCGATGATATTCTCTGGATCGACCTCTTGGAGCCCTCGATTAAGGAGCAGAAGGCCGTAGAGAACTTTATGGAGCTTAGTTTGCAGACCAAGCAGCAGGTCGAGGAGATTGAGTCGACATCTAAATATTCGGAGACCGAGAATGCTATTATCTCGAACTCCCACTTCTTTGTGCCTCAGGGCGAGTCGTTTACCGTGGAGCCTGTGTCGTTTATCATCTCGAATGAGGGTGTGCTCGTCTCGATGCGTCAGGCTGAGTTCCGTACCTTCCGTGAGGCGGAGAAACGATTGCAGATGAACTACCGTAGCTACTCGACGGGTTACCATATCCTTATTTCGCTCCTCGAGGTGCGCATCGACTACGATGCCGATCTTGTCGAGATGGTGGGCAAGCAGGTTGCTGCTGTGAGTAAGGAGATTTCGAGCGGTTCGAAGATCGACAAGGAGGTATTGTACCGCATCAATGCCTTGCAGGAGAATACTATGTTGCTCCGTGAGAATATATTTGACCGCCAGCGTGTGTTATCATCTATCCTCCGTTCGGAGCGCTTCCCGAACGATATCTATCCACGCCTGCAGCTGATGCTCAAGGATGTTAGCTCACTTATCAGCCACGCCGACTTTAGCTTCCAGCGACTCGACTATATTCAGGATGCTGCGCTGGGTCTTATCAATATCGAGCAGAACGAGATAGTTAAAATCTTCTCTGTCGCTGCCGTTGTCTTTATGCCTGCGACGCTTGTGGCAAGTATGTACGGTATGAACTTCAAGATGATGCCTGAGTTGGATTGGCAGTATGGCTACCTCTGGGCAATAGCGCTGATGCTCACGGTGTCGGGTCTTACCTTCTGGTTCTTCAAATTCAAGAAGTGGCTGTAACCTCTCCGTTGATTGTGAGGTAGTGGAGTGCGGCCTTGCGATGGACGATAGGGTAGCAATGCTGTGAGGTGGTAAGATGTAGCAATGGGGTAAGATATAGCAGGTGGTTAAGCCCCAAAATACAAAGCAAGGAGCTTGGATGATTCCAGGCTCCTTGTTTTTGTGTTTATCCTAACGCGGTGGCGTTACTTCTGCTCGGTGAGAGTGATTGTCTCGGTGTATATCTCGTCGCCTAAGTAGATGTTGAGGATGTAGACCTCCTCCGCAACATCGAGAGATATGGTCTCGACATAGCTGTTAAGCGTTATGACCTCGGTAGTTGCGGGGCACAGTACCTCGATTGTAGGCATCGTCTCCTCGGCGTTGAGGTGTATGCTGAGGATGCCGCTGTTGAACTCTATGCGGTCGATAATCCTTGGGCGAGGTAGTTTCGATGTGGGTACAATAGGGCGTCGCTTGATGGGCGTTGTTGGCTTATCACCAGGGTCATTGTCGCCAGGAACATTATCACCAGGGTCATTGTCGCCAGGAACATCTGGTGTTGAGGGTGGATCAGTTGTATTTTGCATTTCAGTATTGCGTTCTGTGCAGGCAACGGTGCCGATGGCTATTGCTAATGCGATGATGTACTTAAATAGGGTATTCATATTTCTAATTTTTATCCGATAGTGCTGCTATAATCTGTTCGCTGTTGGCAAGGTTGGCATTGCGAATCTTCTGCTTGATGTTGTAGCGCATCTTCGACACCGATACGGGGTCGCTGTCGATGAATATGGCGATGGCGCGATTCGAGAAGCCTGCAAAGACATACAACGCTACGCGCATATCGCGCTCACTGAGCTTTGGCAGCCCCTCGCGTAGGCTCTGCATAATGCCATTGCGGCAGCTGTTGACCGTATTCTCAAGCTCCTTGATGCGCTGGTGGTCGCTCTTGATTGCCTCGATGGTCTCGGTTAGCTTGTTGAATATGAGGCTCTTGTTGCGCGAACTGCTGCTGTGATCGTAGTATATGTCACAGAGTTCGTTTAGCTCGCTAAAGCGGTCACGATATAGGTTGCTCACCGACGATGCCATATCCTTTGGGATGCTGTTAAGGGCGCTTTGCAGCTCGCTCACCGACTCGATATACTGGGCCAACTCCTGCTCCTTGCGGCGTAGGCGGTGGCGGGCGTAGATAATGATGCCCGCTACGGCGAGGGCTATGAGGGCAAAGATTATGGTGTTGCGCTCCTTTGTTAGCTCCTTCTCGCGTCGCTCAGCATCGAGATTCTGGCGCAGCATCTCGACCTGAATGTTGAGTACGGGTTGTTCTAGCACCTCGAGCATAAGGCTATCCTGTGCGTGCTTGCTCTGCTCGTTCCAATAGAGGGCCTGCTTTGTATCACCGCCATTGCGGTAGATGATGTAGCGTGCGTACTCAAGGTCGGCCCACTCGCTGTCCTCCATCGTCGCCGCCTCGTCGAGCATAGTGAGTGCCTTATTCATATCGCCATAGCGCGACTCGACCATAGCCTTGGCGGCGTGGTGGTGCGATTGACCGTAGAGTAGGCAGTCGTAGGTGGCGAAGGCGTCGATAAAGTTACGGCACTTGGTGTAGTCATTTTGGTAGACCGCAAGGTCGAGTAGCTCGTGCAATACGGCGCAGGTGAAGCGCTTGTCATCCTCCTCAATGCCGTAGCTTAGGGCTCGGTGTAGCTCCTCCTCGGCAGCCTCGAAATTGCGCAACTGAATCAGCGTGCCTCCCATATCGTATGTGATGCTGGCACTGTGGTAGCCCAGGCCAAGGGCGTCGAAACAGTCGCGTGCCTGTTGGTATGACTCCAGGGCGTTGGCAAAGAGGCATCCCTCGTCGTATATATCACCCTTAGCTCTGAGTACAAGACCTTTGAGCCTGAGATTGTCAACCTTAGCCAATGAGTGCTCCGCCTCGATGAGCGACACCATAGCTTCGGCCAGATCACCCTCAGCAAGCACAACGAGGGCGTGCTGATATAGGGCACGAGCACGCTCGGAGTGGATCTCGCTATCGAGGTAGTACTCCATCATTGGGAGCGTTGTGGACGATGATAAGGTGTCGATGTAGTTGTGATATAGTACCTCGCTTAGGACAAGGGTGTAGCGCGCATTGTCGCACTCGCCTCTAAAGTCGTTGCGCTCGATATGCTCCATAGTTGCCAAGGCCTCCGCGGGACTATCCACGACGATAGACTCGGCGTAGCTAAGTTGCTCCATAGCTGTGCGGCTGGTGCACGCAGCAAGTAGCAGTGCCAGTAGGGTGCCAAGGATGGCGGTTATGTATGTCGACCTATGACCTAACATATAAACAAAGTATATTGCAAATTTAATTAATTTTTCGGAGGTTTCCAAATTATTACCTATATAATAATAAATCCTGCGCAGTATCGTGATATCGGGCGGCTGGAGGGCTATAAATATAAAAGAATTTTTTAGAAATAATTAAATTTTTTGTGAATATTTAAGAAAATTTTTATTATCTTTGTGTTAGAATAATCAAACTCAGTAATTGAAATATGACTTCACTCGCTAAGTTTTTCAATATCGATGCGTCGGAGTCCCTGAAGGGTATCACGCACAAGAACAACATCATCAAGCGCAATATCATAGCCTATATGGCTCTCAACGGCGATAGCACCCTTTCGGAGCTGACGCGTGAGTTGCACATAAGTGTGCCGACGATGACCAAACTCGTGCAGGAGCTCGTCGACGACCATATCGTCATCGACCTCGGAAAGGTTGAGACCCCTGGTGGTCGCCGCCCAAATGTCTTCGGTTTGGCCAATACGGCGATATATTTCGCGGGTATAAATGTGGGTCGAGATCATATGACATATGTGGTTACTGACCTGCACAATAATGTGATAAGCGAGAAGATAGATAACACCTTCGAGCTTGTCGACCGCCCTCAGTGCCTCGAGCGTATATGTCAGAATATCGAGACTTTTGTGGCCGACTGCGGCATCGATAGGGAGAAGATTCTTGGCGTGGGTGTCTCGATTGTGGGTCGTGTAAATCCCGATACGGGTCGCTCGTACAAGTACTTCACCTCGTGCGAGGAGTCGCTCACCGATATCATTTCGGCACGCATCGGCATCCGTGTAATGCTCGAGAACGACACTCGTGCGCGCTGCTATGCGGAGTACACCACCGGCAAGTCGAAGAACGAGAGTAATGTGCTCTACCTCCATATGGGTCGTGGTGTGGCTATTGGCATTGTTATTGATGGTAAGCTCTACTATGGTAAGAATGGCTTTGCGGGCGAGTTTGGCCACATCCCATTCTTCGATAATGAGATAATATGCGCCTGCGGCAAGAAGGGCTGTCTCGAGACCGAGGTGTCGGGTATTGCCATAGAGGATAAGATTGTGCAGCTAATCAAGAGCGGCGTCAACACGCGCCTAAGAGAGATGTACGACCGAGGCGAGAATATCCATATAAATGACATCATCGACGCAGCCAAGAACGACGATAACCTCGCCATCGAGCTTATTGAGGAGGCTGGCGAGAAGGTGGGTAAGGCGGTTGCATTCCTTATCAATACCTTCAACCCTGAGACCGTAATAGTAGGTGGTAATCTCGCTCAGGCGGGTGAGTACCTGATGCTGCCACTCAAGTCGTCGACCAACAAGTATTCGCTAAACTTGGTATATAAGGATACGAAGTTTAGGGTGTCGAAGATGAACGACGGAGCTAATGCCTGGGGCGTAGCTATGCTCATACGAAATAAGATTATCGGCTTGTAATATGTTTACACTCAATGCAGATAGGTGTAGTCTTAGGGCTTTGGAACCATCGGACTTGGAGCTACTATACTTTTGGGAGAATGACCCAGAGGTGTGGCGCGTGACAAGCTGCGGCTCGCCCGTCTCGCGTGAGAGGATTGCGCAATTTATCGTCGAGCAGAACTACGACATCTTTGCCAGCAAGCAGATGCGTCTCGTGGTGGAGGTAGATGGTGCGGCCGTGGGCACGGTCGATATTATCGACTTCGACCCACTTAACCTGCGCTTCGGTGTCGGTGTGCTTATTTACGACGGCTCGCACCGCAGGTGTGGCTATGCACATAGCGCGATTGAGGCAATAAAGCGTTATGGCGTGGATGCGCTTGGCGTAAAGCAAATATGGGCAAATGTGGCTGCCGATAACGATGCGAGCATAGCCCTCTTTGAGGGTTGTGGATTTGTGCGTTGTGGCCACCGACGCGATTGGATAAGGCGAGGTGCTCAATTCGTCGATGAGTATGAGTATCAGTTTATTGGCTGGTAAATGGAGCGCACTTGTGGCGTGAAAAAGTTGGTCTATTTTGCATTTTCGGAAAATATATATATATTTGCGCGATTTTGTTACAGTGTTTAACCGTAGGGGCGTAGAGCTCCTCTAATTTTAACAATGATGAAACACGCTTATGTATTTCCAGGTCAGGGCTCACAGGCCGTAGGTATGGGTAAGGATATCTATGACAATGTACCTGAGGCAAAGGAGCTTTTTGAGAAGGCTAACGAGATTCTTGGTTTTCGTATCACAGATATAATGTTCGCTGGTACACCAGAGGAGCTTAAGCAGACTAAGGTTACCCAGCCAGCGGTATTCCTCCATTCGGTTATCTTGGCAAAGGCGCTTGGTGTTAAGCCTGATGCTGTTGCGGGTCACTCGCTTGGTGAGTTCTCGGCGTTGGTTGTTGCTGGCGCCCTCTCGTTCGAGGATGGTCTCCGCTTGGTGTCTAAGCGCGCTATGGCTATGCAGAAGTGTTGCGAGCAGCAGCCTGGTGGTATGGCAGCGGTGCTTGGTCTCGATGATAAGAGTGTCGAGGAGGTTTGTGCGTCGGTTGATGGCGTCGTTGTGGGTGCCAACTACAACTGCCCAGGTCAGCTCGTGATCTCAGGTGCTGATGCTGCCGTGGATGAGGCTTGCGAGAAGCTTAAGGCTGCAGGTGCGCGTCGTGCTTTGCGTTTGCCTGTGGGCGGTGCATTCCACTCACCACTTATGGAGCCAGCGCGTCAGGAGCTCGAGAAGGCTATCGACGAGGCTCAGTTCTCTACTCCTGTATGCCCTGTGTATCAGAATGTTGATGCAAAGCCTTATACCGATGCTGAGGCTATTAAGCGCAATCTTATCGCTCAGCTCACAGCGCCAGTGCGTTGGACTCAGATTGTTGAGAATATGGTTGCTGACGGCTTTGCGGAGTTCACCGAGGTTGGTCCAGGCAATGTTTTGCAGGGTCTTGTGTCGAAGGTTAGTCGTGAGGTTAAGACCGAGTCGAAGTCAACCTTGTAAGGTTTTTCAAACGATAGTTTACGGAGGATGGCGCTGGCTGTCCTCCGTTTTTGTTTTGCGCAATTTCGGCTCAATATTTGCTCCGTTCGAGGATGATAGTCTTTACGGGTCAATCGCGTTTTGAGGCTTTTTTATGTGGAAATTTTTAAGGTAAATAATTTGCTATTTGAGATAATTTATGTATCTTTGCAAGAGGAATATGTATATCTCTCCAATATGGTCTGCTAAGTTGCTGGCCCAAAATCAGTTGCGCGGTTTATTGTCGCGCGCTTGATGTTGCCGTAAATCTCTATTTATTTGGTGCGGACTGTGGTATTGGAATGTGAAATTGTAATTTAGAGTGAATCATCGCATAGAAATGGTGATTAAGAGAGATAAAATAGTAGCACTTGTTTCGACACTGCTTGTTGCGGTGTTCGTGCCGGTTATGGCTGTCGCTCAAGATGTGCGTCTTGGCAAGGAGTGGCAGAACGATGACCGCCATGGTGTGTGTGTGGACTTTAGGGTAAACAGCACCATAATCGATCGCAATTATCGCGATAATAGTACCGTCCTTGAGCGTATTGACTCGCTCTTCAACTCAATCGAGGCAGACTCACTTATTGAGATTGTGTCGGTGGAGTTCTGCGGTTCGGCATCACCTGAGGGTAGCTCAGTGGTCAATAGCCGCTTGAGCCGTGCTCGTATGATTTCGCTCGAGAAGATGGTGCGTGACCATATGGATATTCCAGAGGATATCGTGGTTTACAACGACCGCTACATCGCTTGGGATCACCTTATTAATCTCGTTGAGAATGACGAGACTATGCCATATCGAGAGCGAGTGCTCGAGATTCTTCGAACTGAGTACCCCGTAGCTAAGGATTGGCAGGGTCTTGATATCGACGGCCGTATTCCTGAGTTGCAGAAGTTGGCTAACGGAGGTGTGTGGTACGAGATGAACCGCCGCTACTTCGTTAAGATGCGTAATGCGTGGTTCATTATGGTGACAGCGCGCAAGAAGTTGCCTGAGCCAGAGCCTGTTATCGTTCCTGAGCCAGAACCTGAACCTGAGGTGGTTGAGCCAGAACCTGAACCCGTTGTTGAGCCAACTCCTGAACCAGAGCCAATGCCAGTGGAGGAGCCTCGTCAGCCTCTTATGAATGTGAAGATTAATGCTTTGGAGGCCGCTGCGCTCATCGCCAACATTGGCGTAGAGTTCCGCATCACACCTCGATTGTCATTCGATGTCATAGGTCACTATTCACCATACAACTATTTCAATAGAGCCCGTAAGGCGCGTGTGTTCGCGATTGAGCCTGAGGTGCGCTATTGGTGGGGTGAGTCGCTCGTGAAGGGCCACTTCGTTGGACTCCATGTGCCTGTGGCAGGTTTCAATGTTCAGCTTAACGATAAGTATCGCTACCAGGATCCTAATCGTGCTTTGTGGGGTGTTGGCGTTAGCTACGGTTACGCTATGCCACTCGGCAAGTCAAATTGGGGTGTAGAGTTCACTATCGGCGTGGGCTATATGAACATTAAGTACGATGTATATGAGGGTGTATATAATGGTAAGCTTCTCCGTACCGAGACGCTTAACTACTTTGGCCCTACACGCCTCGGTATCGACTTCTCGTACCGCATCGATTTGAAGAAGAAGAGTAAGAACGCTAAAACTTTGGAAGAGTAAATGTTTGGTCGTATAAAACATACAGTGATGATGTTTATGTTGCTATTCGCGCTTGCGAGTTGCGACAAGACCATCCACGAATATCCAGGAGCCAATAATATCGAGCTAACTGTTAGATGTTCTGTTGATATGGCTCACCCTGAGCACTTTGTGACCGTGGAGTGTGATGCAGAGAATGGTACCTCGTATGTGGTGCGTACACAGAGCGTCGGTACCCTTGGTACTCGTTTTACTGAGCCTGTCTGCTTGCGCTATGTGGTTGACCTCTATCGTATTGCAGCTTCGCACTCAACATTTGTTGAGCGCAAGGTATGCTTCTCACCAGTTGATGCAGCTAATCCTCAGGCTATCACAACATTCAATGTCGATGCGTCGCAGTACAAGGTGCTTGTATGGTGCGACTATGTGCAGGACGATGTGCGTGAGGCGTGGTACTACCAGACTGATGACCTTCGTAAGATTCTATACTCGGATATCGAGGTTGTGGATAACAACGATAAGGATGTATTTACCAATGTCCTCGATGTTAACCTATCGGAGTACTACTATATGGAGGGTGATTTCCAGGTAGTCTATGATTTGGACCTCAGTCGTCCAAAGGGTCGATACAAGTGTATCACTACCGATATTAATGACTATATCAAGAGTAGTGGCGATGTGCAGGATATTACCTCGGTAATTACATATGTGCAGTATGTATCAGCTGGTTACAATGTTGAGGAGCAGAAACCTAACTACTTTGAGCCTACGCGTACATACATCACGACTAACTCGGTAGACGAAATCGTTGACGGTGAGTTGGAGTTGTGCTACGACTATGTATTTGTGAACGGTAAGCAGACTAATGTTAAGATTAACTTCTATTTCTATAAGGGTGCGGTCACTATCAATGAGTCTACGGGTGAGATCATCGGTGAGGAGATTAGCCACTGGTCGGGTATCGTTGTGCCGCTTAAGCGAAATATGGAGACAGTCATCGAGGGTCGTATGTTGACCACCTCGTTCGGTACTGGTGGTATCGGTATCGATCCAGGTTTCCAGGGTGAGATTGTTATCCCTGTTGGTGATTAACGCTAGGTGGGAGTATTAATTGAGTTATCGGTCTAAAGACAGAAATGTTTTTAGGCCGATTTTTTTGTGATAGAAATTCAGTGGCGTTTTCCTCTAATAAAGTATGGTGTAGTGGGCATATTGTGCCCATATATCAGGTATGGTTTTGCGGCGCGAAGCATTAATGAGGCAAGCAGTCGGGCTGCGTAGAATGTAGGGTAGTGATATGATTAATGTGGTATTTTATACGGGTGCGGGTATGAGTCGTGAGAGTGGGCTCCCGACCTTCCGTGGTGATGGCGGGTTGTGGGACTCGCTCGATGTGGAGGCTCTGGCAAGTCGTGCGGCATGGTACTGCGGTAGGCGTAGTGATTGCGATGAGCGTCGGCAGCGTATGCTCGACTTCTTTAATCCGATACGCCGCCAGATTTTGGCGAGCGAGCCAAACGATGGACATCGCATAATTGCTGCTTTGGAGGAGTGGTGCTCGGTTACGGTTATCACGCAGAATGGCGATGACCTACACGAGCGTGCTGGCTCGACGAGGGTGATACATATCCACGGTGAGGCGCTTAAGAATGCTTCGACGCTGCACCCTTGCGAGGCATACGATATCGACCCTGCTAATCCCGACATCTGCATCGGCGATAAGGCGCCTGACGGCTCGCAGCTCCGACCGTATGTGGTGCTGTTTGGCGAGGAGATTGAGCGCAAGTTGTGGCGTGCGGCGGTGGAGGCTACTACGCTGCCGAGTCTATTCGTCGTTGTGGGTAGCACGATGCTGGTACACCCAGCTGCCGACCTGCTTACAATGCTGCCGCAGAGTAGTGAGCTATATGTTATCGACCCTGGCGATGTGGCGCTGCCCAAGGGGTGTTATAAGGAGTTTACCCATATTCGCTGCGGTGCATCAGAGGGATTAAGAGAGTTACTAACCATTATAAAACGAAAGAGATATGAAAATTACTGCAACCTTTAAGGAGATTCACGACATCATCAACAAGGAGTTTAACATTCGTCTGCATATGAACTACATCGACGACAAGAGCGTCGAGTTGTCGTACAGACCGAGCGCTATTCTGCCAGCGATTAGCCTCAAGTTGCACATCGACGCTATGCGCTCGGATGTGGTGTGCTTGTCGTACGAGTGTGAGAATGCTACGGCGATGCTTATAGCTGGCGCTATGGCCTATGCGGGCGACAAACTGCCTGAAGGCGTGGAGGTTAAGACGGATGATAAGCGCATCATCATCTACCCACATCGTATCGAGAAACTCGAGGGCCTACTCGAGGTGATGACGCTAAGCGACATTTGCTTCGGCGAAAAGGAGGTTAACATCGCATTTACGCTATCGTAGTGACACTTTGTAGATAAGTCTTGCATATTCTTCCGATGGTGGTGGGTTCGATGTTAGAATTCGCCACCTTTTTACCTCTATATATGAAAGAGGCGATAGATGTGTGTCGTAAGGAGTGTAGATGTAGGGTAAATAATTAAAACATAACGATATATGAACAGTGTAAACAACATTCAAGACCGAGTCCGTGGCTCGCTTATGGCGGGTGCGGCGGGCGATGCCCTCGGCTATGCGGTGGAGTTTGTGAGCCGCAAGTATATGCTTGATAACTATGGTGAGCGAGGTATTACCGAGTTTGAACTTGGTAGCAATGGCAAGGCTGCCATCAGCGACGACACGCAGATGACCCTATTCACGGCAAACGGTTTGCTTAATGTTCCGCGTCTTGGGGTGTCGCCACACGAGGCTATCGAGCGCGCATATTTGGATTGGTATAATACGCAGGTGCGTGCTGTGCCGAGTTCGCTAAATAGCTGCTGGCTGAGTGGGGTGAGGCGTATGTATGCCCTTCGTGCGCCAGGCAACACCTGTATGTCGGCACTACGCACCATAGTTCGTGGTGGTAATCCGATGAACGACAGCAAGGGCTGTGGTGGCATTATGCGTGTTGCGCCTATTCCGCTCTTTGCCGTGGCTACGGGTACGATGGATATCGCTCAGACGGCGATGCTGGCGTGCAGCACCTCCTCCGTTACCCACCTCCACCCACTCGGTTGCCTCCCCTCGGCGCTCCTTGCGATGCTCATTTATAGGGTGATGACGATTGCGCCGGAGCGTGTGAAGAGCTATATTGATACCATTGTGCTTGAGTCGCTTGATATGCTTGATACGATGTCGCGTGGCAGGTACGAGGGCAGTCGTGAGGCGCTGCGTGCTATTACCATTAAGGCGTTGCAACTGGCACATAGCGATATCGCTGACCATCAGGCTATCGAGTCGCGTGGTGGTGGCGGGGTGGCGGAGGAGACCTGGGCTATCGCCCTCTTTGCTGCGGTGCGCCATATCGATAGCGTGGAGGATGCAATCATCGCTTCGGTGAACCACGATGGCGATAGCGACTCTACGGGTGCTGTGTGTGGTAATATTATGGGAGCCATCTACGGCTATGAGCACATCAAGGCGCGCAACATCTTCTGCCCCGCTGGGCGAGAGTTGGAGCAGACGCTCGAGCTATCGGATGTCATCCACACCATCGCTGACGATATCGCTGCGGGCTATATCCTCGGCAAGGACGAGGAGGTCGATAGCGAGGCGAAGCACCAGTGGAAGCTGCGTTATTATGATATGAAGCCTGAGGGTATTAATCCTTAGTGAGGGTAAATAGAGGCTTGAAGGATAATGATACGGGTGTGTTGGCCGAAATAGTTTAGGGCGGGCAATATTTGCACTCGATGTTAGATAATTGCATAAGTTACACTCTATAATGGTAGAGTGGGCTAATTGGGGCGTAGCCATTGCGCCTTGTAGACAAATAAGGACAAACAATAATATAACTTACTAACCTATGAAGAAACGAATTTACAACCTTATTATCTTGGATGAGAGCGGCTCGATGTGGAGCATCGCAAAGCAGGCGGTTGACGGCGTGAATGAGTCTATCCAGACCATTCGTGCGGCGCAGCGTAAGAACGAGGATCAGGAGCACTTTGTGACGCTCGTAACCTTCAACGATGAGGTGCGCACGCTCTTCGACTGCGCGCCTGCCGAGGGTGTCGAGGATCTCAAGGCCGAAGCGTACAATCCTAACTGCTGCACAGCGCTCTACGACGCTATGGGTATCTCGCTCAACGCACTCAAAACCAGGGTTAAGAAGGAGGATAAGGTGCTCGTAACCATCGTTACGGATGGCTGCGAGAATGCCTCGAAGGAGTACAACGGTGCGGCAATCAAGGCCCTCGTAGATAATCTCAAGGCTCAGGGCTGGGTGTTTGCATATCTTGGTGCTAACCACGATGTTGAGAAGGTGGCAGCGAACATCTCAATCACCAATGT
This sequence comes from Alistipes sp., assembly GCA_017631255.1. GTDB lineage: Bacteria > Bacteroidota > Bacteroidia > Bacteroidales > Rikenellaceae > Alistipes. The sequence continues at coordinate 23,627 of JAGBTP010000013.1, read as the reverse complement.
TATGCAGTTTGAGGCATCTATGGAGGGTACTTCAACTATGATGCACACCCTCTCACGAGCGCGCTCACGACTTTATGAGAATATGGGCAGCGAGCACTTCTGCTCAGAGGAGGCGAACAACTCGTTCTTCGAGGATAATTTATAACCACAAAACATCGAAATTATGAGATCTACAACCAATATTTTTCAGGCGCTGCTCGGTATGGTAGCCGTTGTGTTTAACTGTTTTATTGCTATTGGCCGCCTCGTGGTGCGTAAGTGTTGTAGCTGCTGGGTGGAGAGCCCTAAGTGGGTGCGCTGCGTTGTCTTCTCTGTCGTCCTGCTTCTGGGCGTTGGCTTGGTGTCGTGCATCGGCTTGGGCTACTATTTGGATAACTATGGCAGGGACTACTACGATAGCTATGTTTCGGATACTGTCACCCTCCGCTCGTTTGCCGATGGCAGGTGGCGCTTGTATAATGATGTAACGGAGAAGTACATTGCCGGTAAAATTAATTGGGTGTCAGATACTTCGAAGGATGCGCCATATGCGGTATATGCAGTGCCCCACAGGCGTGGCTATATCAATACGGAGAGTGGTGAGGTCGTTATCGACGCTACGAAAAACCGCTACACTCGCGCGTGGTTGTTCTCCGAGGGTCTTGCTGCGGTGGAGTGCGATGGCAAGATTGGCTTTATCAACGACAAGAACGAGGTGGTTATTCCGTTCAAGTTCGACTACTCGGATGATGTAGATATGTACGACTTGGCTCCAATTTTCCACAACGGCTACGCGCTAATGTGCTCAGGGGATGGCAAGCTTGGCCTCATAAATATGGAGGGTAATTGGGCTGTTGAGCCTGAGTATGACCAGATTTGGGCGCCGCAAGAGGGTGGATATAGAACCGTCATCAAGGATGGCAGGTACGGCTTGCTCGATGCGTCGCTTAATATCATCTACGATGTAGCCTACGACTATGTCGGACAATATGCCGAATCGGACAGCTTCGTGCTTATGAACGAGGGTCGTATGTGGCAGGAGGATCGTGAGGGTCGTGTGCTGAATGCCTTTATGTACGAGTACAGCGAGGTGCTCTGCTACCCTGTGGGTGTCGAGGAGTATGACGAGTGGGAGTGCAGCTATGATGGTGAGCTTTCTGCATACGCTAAGTATCAGGTGTCGGGCCTCTACGGCATTATGAACCGCTTTACGGGTGAGCCTATCACGCTGGCGATATACGACGATATTGAGATGATATCGCCCACCCTCTTTGAGGTGAGTCGTGATGATGCCTATGGTTACTTTCTTATCGATACCAAAGGCAATGTCGTGAATAGATAGCTGATATATAGTGCTTTATGAGCCGTGCTGGGTGGGTATGCAAGATACTCGCCCAGCTTTTTTTATTCTTTGGCCTGTTCACGATATGACGATAGCACCATCCATACGCCGAAAAAGAGGACGATGGCAAAGAGTGCTGTGTCGAGGTGTAGGTGGTCCAGACCCATCGCCACTGAGAGTGCTACGGCAAGGACGGGTTGAATGTAGGTATAGGTGCTCGATACGGTCGGTTGCAGGTAGCGGAGCGAGTAGTTGAGGAGTAGGTTTGGGAGGTATGTCGGCACGATGAGCACAAAGGCGGCAGCGAGCCATAGGTGGGTGTTCATATCGGCAAAGTCACTCTTGATAACGGAGTCTATGCCTATCGGTAGCATCACCGCTGCCGATATCGTGTATATGGCGCGCAGCAGCGTTGTGATGCGGTATTTTGCTGCTAAGCGCTTGAAAAACACCATATACAGTGCCGTCACTATGCCACTGCATATCATCATAACATTGCCCCATAGCTCCGAGTTGGCGTGCGTGGCGGTGTTGCTCGTGAGCACTACGGCAATGGCGCCCGCAAGACCTATGACAAGACCCAATACCTTGCGCACCGATAGGCGGTCGATGCCAGCGATGACCGAGACGATGAGCACAAGGAGCGGCACGATGGTGGCTATTATCGAGCCGTCTATGGGCGAGGTGCGCGATAGACCGAACATCATCATCAGCTTGCGCGTGACACCCATAAGGAGTGCCGCCACGATGATTATGCCCCAGTCGCTGCGCTCAATACGCTCATAGCCCTCCCATAGTGTGGGTAACCACGACAGCGCAGCCGCCACAAATAGCGAGGCGATGACCATAGCCAGCGGCTCTATGTATTTGCCTAATAGAAGGTTGTAGAAGGGGTAGTCGCACGCCCACACAATGTTACAACCAAGCAGCGCAATGTGCGCCCTGATAACTCCTTTTCTATCCATATCCCGCCATACCTCAATTACCTCGCCAAAGTAATGCGTGGCAATCTGGTGAGTGGGCGAAATGGGCGGGTAGGGTGTTTGTTTACACCTCGATAGGCTCGCCTAAGAACTTGGGTTGCTTGTTGAAGATAATGTCGAGAAACATCTTTGTTCGTGCCAGCGCCTCACGCCCAACGCCGAAGAAGAGGTATGTCTTGGTGCGCTTGATATCTTTGGCGTCGTAGCCAACGGCCTCAATGCCGTAGTGCGATGCGAGGTAAAGCGCTCGAGCATTGTGGAAGCCTTGCGAGATGACGGTAAGTCTCTCTTGTCCGAATACCATTTTGCTCCTCACCACCGAGTCGAGTGTCCTGAAGCCGGCATAGTCGAGCACGATATCCGAGGCGGGTATTCCGCGTGCCACAAGGGCATCCTTCATAGCCTGAGGCTCATCGTACTCCTTGATATGGTTATCGCCGCTGATGAGCACCTTCGAAATCTTCTTGGCCTCATATAGCTCCACGCAGGCATCTATCCTATACTTGAAGTAGTAGTTCATCTTGCCGTTGCGCCCGATGGGGTTGGTGCCCAAAAGCAGCGCCACACGGTTGTATGGTATCTCGCTTACGGAGTTGTACCTATCGCTCTTGCTCGATAGCTCAACGGTAAAGTATGCCGCAGCTGCAATGCTAAGTCCTGCGACGCAGCAGATAAGGAGTGCTAATAACATTATGCTAATCAATCGTATCATTGTGTCAGTAGGTTTAATCGTAATAACTCTGCGACATAGGCGCGTAGTATGTACACTTGCAAAAGTATGAATTTTTTTAATTCGTGACATTCCGATGATACAATATTTTGCAACATTTGCTCATTATTTAGCAAATAAATAGTAACTTTGGTCAGGTTAATTTTAATATATCGTAGCTATGAGACTAAAAATACTCGTTGGCGCGTGGTTAGCCGCCGCAGCCATTATCGTTGCTAGTGACCTTCAGGCGCAGTCGCTATCCGCCTCAACCACTTGGCATTGGGAGGGCGGCACCATCGTCGTTGATTGCCCTGAGCGCCCCGTTGGTCAGGAGCACGCCGTGGGCCTTGCCGTAGCACCACTCAAGACGGTGCGCGTTGCCTTCGTAGGACTCGGTATGCGAGGCCCGTGGGCTGTATGGCGCTTTAGCTGCATCCCTGGCGTCGAGATTGTCGCACTCTGCGACTATGAGTACGAGCGTGCGGAGGCGTGTCAGAAGTTCCTGCGCGAGCAGAGCCTGATGCCTGCGGATATCTATTATGGCGAGAATGGCTATGAGGAGCTGTGCCAGCGTACGGATATCGACCTCGTATATATCGCAACCGATTGGAACCACCACTATCCCGTGGCTAAGTGCGCTATGGAGAATGGCAAGCACGCCGCCATCGAGGTACCATCGGCAATGAACCTCGAGCAGTGCTGGAGCCTTATTAACCTTGCGGAGCAGAGGCGTCTCCACTGCTTTATCCTAGAGAACTGCTGCTATGACTACTTCGAGATGACGGCACTAAATATGGTCGATAACGGTCTCCTTGGCGAGGTGGTGCGTGCCGAAGGTGCCTATATTCATACGCTCGATGAGTATTGGGATGCCTATTGGTGCGACCCTAATGACAACGATGCACATAGCCTCCATTGGCGCCTTAAGTATAATATGGAGAACCGTGGTGACCTCTACGCTACGCACGGTCTTGGCCCTGTGGCGCAGTGTCTGGATATACACCGTGGTGACCGCTTCACAACACTTGTTGCGATGGATACTGAGAGCTTCGTGGGTAAGGCGTTGGTCGAGGAGCGCAGCGGCGAGAAGTGCGATAATTTCCGCAATGGCGACCACACCACAACGCTTATGCGTACGGCACGCGGTAAGGTCGTTGAGATTCAGCACAATGTGATGACACCCCAGCCCTATAACCGCCTCTTTAAGCTTACGGGCACCAAGGGCTACGCTACAAAGTACCCAACGCCTGAGCTCGCTATCTCGGCTGATGCACTGCGTGGTAGTGGCGCGCCGCAGATGGATAACCTTAATGCCCATCGCTTTATGAGCGCTGAAGATCGTGATGCGCTGCTCGAGGCTTACTACCATCCAATCCTGAAGAAGTTTGGCGAGCAGGGACGCGATATGGGTCACGGTGGTATGGACTATGTTATGGATGCGCGTCTTGTCTACTGCTTGCAAAATGGCCTGCCGCTCGATATGGATGTCTACGATATGGCAGAGTGGTGCTGCTTGGCGGAGCTTGGAGCGCTCTCGATGGATAACAACTGCGCAGCGGTGGCCTTCCCCGACTTCACGCGTGGACATTGGAACGAGGTAGATGGCTATCGTCACGCTTATGCACCAAACGAGATTACTGCCGAGGTCGAGGCTAAGACATATACCCTGGTGCAGCAGGGCGCCACAAGGATGACGAAACTATGGGCGTTGTACGATGCTCTTCTCGAGGCGCGTGCATCGGGCGATAGTGCTGCCATTAGCAAGGCACAGCGCGAGTTAGATGCCGCCAAACTGACTGCCAAGAAGGCAATCAAGAGGGAACTCGAGATAATTAAAAATCGAAAGAGACCGTTGCTAAAACACTAAAACGATGGGGCGATAGACTTAACTATCTGCCCCTTTTTCGTTAGTATGTGTCTCTGCCATTGTTGTTGATAAAGTGAAAAGAAAAAGCCTTTATAATCTATTGATTATAAAGGCTTATAGTTAGTCGGGATGACAGGATTTGAACCTGCGACCACACGCCCCCCAGACGCGTACTCTAACCGGGCTGAGCTACATCCCGAGGCAATTTTTGCGGTGCAAAGATAATAATAATTTTTGAAACAATGCAAATTAATGACAAAAAAAATATACCTTTGCAGGTATGAAAATATTTGCTTACATAACTGCACTTTTGGTCGTGATTTGCCTGGCTGTGGGGTGTGCTGCATCGGGTGATTCCAAGACACATAACTTCGATAGGGTGGTCTATCAACCACGCTATGCCGTAGGCTTCTATGTCGCTGAGGATGAGGCGAGTAATAGGCAGCTTTGCGTTACACGACCCTGGCAGGGTGATGCCCTTGTGGAGCAGCGACTTGCGATATTTCAGAGTCGTGAGGAGGCTGAAGGATATGCGGGTGAGTATATCATTGGCGGCGCAAAGAGGGTGGTATGTATGTCGACAAGCTACATCGCTATGCTCGATATGGTGGGCAAGGCTGAAAACATAGTAGGCGTGTCGGGCAAGCAGTATGTGATGACCGAGGGTGTGGCGAGCAATCCAAATGTGAAGGATGTTGGCTACGATAGTAACCTCGACTACGAGGTGTTAATCTCGTTGAACCCCGATCTTGTGCTTATGTATGGCGTGACGGCGGAGAATGGTGCTGTGACGGCTAAGTTGCGCGAGCTTGGCATACCATATATCTACCTTGGTGATTACACCGAGCAGTCGCCGCTGGGCAAGGCCGAATGGTTGGTTGCGGTGGCAGATATTATGGGCGTGAGGGCCTATGGTGAGGAGTTGTTTGCAGAGATCGAGCAGCGATATAATGCTGTGCGTGAGGGTATAAGCTTGGAAAAACGCCCTAAGGTGATGTTCAACACGCCGTACCAGGATGTGTGGTATATGCCCTCGGACGATAGCTATATGGTGCGCCTTGTGGAGGATGCGGGTGGCGAGTATATTTACAAGGGAAAGAATCCCGTTGGCGGTTCGCGTGGCATCAGTCTCGAGGAGGCGTTGCGTCTGGTAAGTGAGTCCGATGTGTGGCTCAATGTGGGTCAGTGCAAGAACCTTGAGGAACTGTGCGTCGCTGCGCCTCACTTTATAGAGTGCGAGGTGGTCAAGCGTGGAGAGGTCTACAACAATAACAATCGTAGGTCTCCTATGGGGGGTAGTGATTTTTGGGAGAGTGCTATCGTGCGTCCCGATGTTGTGCTCGAGGATCTTGCGCAGATAATGCAGGGAGAGGCCGAGGGGCTATATTACCATCATAGATTAAAGTCGTTGAGCGATGCAAGATAGTCGTAACATAGTAACTCCTCTGCTCTTTGCAGTGCTTGCCGTTGCTTGCGTGGCGCTCGCCGTTGGCGACCTGCTCATAGGTACGACTAACATCAGCTTTGGCGATGTGTGGTCGGTGCTGTGTGGCACTGCCGAGGATGAGGGACTAAGGACCATCGTTATGCGTATGCGTCTGCCTAAGATTATCGTAGCTACGGCGGCGGGTATGGCGCTATCGGCAAGTGGCCTTCAGATGCAGACGCTGTTTCGTAATCCGCTGGCGGGTCCCTATGTCTTGGGTGTTAACGCAGGTGCAAGTCTCGGTGTTGCACTCTTCACGCTCGCTACGCCTATGCTCGGTATTGCGGCTATGCCGTGGCTCGTCTCGTTCGGTGTTACGGGTATGGCGTGGATAGGCTCGGCAGCGATATTGCTGTTGGTGATGTCACTGTCGCGTAAGATTCGTAATATCAATACGATACTTATCGTAGGTATGATGCTCTCGTCGGCAATTTCGGCCCTTGTCGGCATCTTGCAATATATGGGTACGGACGAGTCGCTCAAGGCCTTCGTGGTGTGGACTATGGGTTCGGTGTCGACCGTTACGATTGAGCAGTTGCGCCTCCTTGTGCCCGTCGTTGTTGTGGGCCTTGTGTTGGCGATAGCTGTTGTTAAGCCACTCAATATGTTGCTTCTCGGTGAGAGCTATGCCCGCACGATGGGTCTTAATGTGACGCGCTCGCGTGCCCTAATATTCCTGTCAACCACGCTCCTTGCGGGTACGGTTACGGCCTTCTGCGGTCCTATCGGCTTTATTGGCCTCGCTATGCCGCACTTGGCGCGCATTACCTTCCGTACGGCCGACCATAAGGTGCTTATGCCTGCCGCAATACTCTGGGGTGGGGTGTCGATGCTCGTGTGTACGATTGCTTGCGACATCGTGGCGCGCAGTGGTGTGATGCTGCCAGTTAATACCATCACCTCGCTGCTCGGCATACCTGTAATTATATATGTAGTACTCCGTAATAGCAACCGCCGATGATTGAGCTACGCGATATAACTCTCGCCTTTGGCGACAGAGAACTTATGAGGGGGGCCTCGGCTACGATGCGCCGTGGTGAGCTCGTTGCGCTGCTTGGCCGTAATGGTACGGGTAAGTCGACACTCCTTAGGGCTATCGCTTCGCTTGGTAGGGTGCAGGGTGGCGATGTCGTTATCGACGGCAAGCCGCTCGCCGACATCACCTCGCAGGAGCTGGCGCGTAAGGTCGCCTTTGTGAATACTGAGAGGGTAGATGTTGAGGCGCTTACGGCCTTTGACCTTGTGGCCATTGGTCGTGCACCATATACCGATTGGATGGGTCGCCTCGGAGAGGAGGATAGGGCTATTGTGGAGCGAAGCCTGAGACTTGCGGGTGTCGAGAACCTTATGTGGCGTAATGTGGAGACGCTGTCGGATGGCGAGTGTCAGCGTGTGATGATTGCGCGAGCCCTTGCGCAGCAGACCGATGCGATACTACTCGATGAGCCTACCTCGTTCCTCGACCTGCCGAATAGATATGAGCTGTGTATGCTACTCCAGAGACTTGCGCACGAGCAGAATAAGTGCATCCTCTTCTCGACGCACGAGCTCGACATTGCGCTCACGCTTGCAGATAGCATTGCACTTGTCGATACGCCAAATTTGGTCTATATGCCAACACGCGAGATGGTCGCCTCGGGACATATCGAGCGATTGTTCAATAGCGATTACATCTCTTTTGACCCTGATAGCCATAGCATACGCCTACATAGGTAGGATTTTGAGTCGAGTTTTTGGCGTTATGGGTTCATTTTTTTATTAAATCGTTTGGTAAATAGAATTTTTTGAGTACCTTTGCACCGCTAAATTGCTTACTGAAAAGTAGCATTAGTGGTAGGGCCCGTTCGTCTATCGGCTAGGACACAAGATTTTCATTCTTGAAAGACGAGTTCGACTCTCGTACGGGCTACACTTGGAGTGTCACACTTTAGGGTGTGGTGCTTGCGGTTAGATTGATTTTTAGGAGCGGGCTTCGGCCTATCCGAAAGCGGCTACGGTCGTGTGATGTACCCCATCCGATAGGGGTTTCTCCAGTGGAGATGTGTCGGAAAACAAGAAACATAAAAAATAAAGAATAAAAGATTAAACAACTATGGCAAATCACAAGTCATCGAAGAAGAGAATTCGTCAGACCGTAACTAAGCGCGCTCACAACCGCCTTTATCACAAGACTGCTCGTAATGCTGTTAAGGCATTGCGTAACACAACAGAGCGTAGCGCAGCTGAGGCATTGCTTCCAAAGGTAAGCGCAATGTTGGACAAGTTGGCTAAGACCAACATCATCCACAAGAACAAGGCTGCTAACCTTAAGAGCTCACTCGCATTGCACGTAAATGCATTGTAATTAGTGCGCGCCGTTAGGTGCTGTTCTAAAATACCCACTCGATAATCCTCGAGTGGGTATTTTGTTTTTGGAGAGGTAATGTGGTATGGTGATGAGCTATATAATGTTGATATATAGAGAATTATTTGTTACTGTCGATAAGCGTTAGGATGGTGAGGCCGTGCTGCTGTCCTGCGATGTAGGTCTTGGCAAGATGCTCACCGTTGTAGTATAGGTCGTTCATAATGGCGGGCTTGCCAAGTGTGAACTGAGAGCATAGGAGGGTGTAGCCGTCGCGTAATTTTGAGTTCTCGCAACTTTCGGCCTCGAAGCGGCTGTCACCTATGTAGCGTAGCGTGCAGACCCTGTCGGGTAGCCAGCCGATGCGCAGCCGATCGCCTATCTTGAGGTTAGATGCGATGATTACCTCGCTGTCGAACATTTCGGAGTCGCACCTCGTATCTTCGGCCAGGCGCGCACAGAATTGTTGCCAGCTACACCCCTCGGCGTAGTGCGATAGCACATCGAGGGTGCGTAGCGATACGGTGGCATAGCCGCGTGTAGAGTAGCGCCACACGCGCTCGAGTGTGCTTTCGGAGATGTGTTGCCTGAGCACCATCTCAATCTCAGCGACAAGTGATACAAAGTCGGCGTGTACGGCAAGGTGCTTGCCGAAACGCTGCTCCACGCACTTGCGTAGAGATACTATCTGGGGGATCTCGCTACTAATACTCATTGCACTACAAAAATAATTCATTATCTTTGAATCCGCAAATCGTACTATGAACACCGAGAGCGCAATATACGACATTGTCACCGATGATGTAACAAGACAAGAGGGATTTTACGACTTTAAGTTGTTGAAAATCACCTCTAACGCTGTGTTGTATCGTGCATCAAAGGCGGGAAAGTACTTCCTTGTAAAGACAACAAAAGACAATTCTGAGCTGCAACTTAGGATGCTCCGACGCGAGTATGAGCTCTCGATTGGGTGCGATCATCCGCACATTGTGCATATCTATACTATCGAGGAACATCTGCCCGTTGGTGTAGGTATCGTTATGGAGTTTGTCGATGGTTGTACGCTTGCCGACTATCTCCAGAGACCATTGACTAAGGCTGAACGAGAGCGCATATTTGAGGAGTTGCTCTCAGCTGTTGGCTACCTCCATAAGCGCGGCATTGTGCATAACGATCTTAAGCCTGAGAATATACTTGTTACGAACCTCGATAATACGCTGAAAATTATAGACTTCGGTCTTGCGGATAGCGATGCTGAGTTCGTACTATGTAAGTTGGGTTGCACGCCTCGTTACGCCTCGCCAGAGCTGCGTGAGCGAGGTAGGGTCGATGCTCGCAGCGATATATACTCCATCGGTGTGCTTATGCACGATATCTTCGGCGGCAGGCATCGCTCTATTGCGAAGCGTTGTATGCGTCAGTTGCCAGATGATCGCTACGAGAATATTGCGGCGTTGCAGCGCGCGTGGCGTAGTCGTAATAGGGTGTGGCGCGTGATGCTTGTTGCTGTCGCTGTGCTGCTCTTTGTGGCGCCAATGGTATTGCTGTGGCGAATGAAGATGAGAGAGGCGGAGGTTGTTGATGTGCGCACGGAACTGCTTGCCACCATCGAGCGTGAGGTTAATGTGATATACGAGGCCGCTGCCGACTCAGTTTCGCGTGCGCCTTATCGAGAGTTTGCCGATAACCATATAAACCATTTTGCGCTGCGCCTTGCTGCTTATATGAACGAGCATATCATTACCATCGAGTCTGCGGAGCTAAATGCTGTCGCAGTGAATGCCTATACGCTGCAAGTAAATAGGTGTTATGAGAGTTTGATGGAGACGGCAAGCCTCCTCAACTCTATTCGATCTGCCGATTTAAGTGTCGAGGAGCGAGACTTCTATAACGCGCTCCTAAAGGCTCAGAAGCCCTATTTGCCCTATTCTGGGGAGTAGTGTTGTCGTCGAAAGACAACAAAAGACAATTTGTAATATTCCATTTTTGAGTATCTTTGTAATGGCAATAGTCCGCGCCCAATAAAAATTATTCAAAAAAAAATTGGGGAGGGATTTTGTTACGATATTTTTTGTATATTTGTACAAGAATATCGAATAATACACGCAAGTGTTTGTCGTTCTCGCTGATGAACCTAGGAAATTCATTTACGGTATGAGAAGACAATCCCTTCGCGAGTTCGCGCGTACCTATATAGGTATAGTGCGGGCATAGCGTGGGCTATTGCTTTTTTCTTTACCACGGCTTTCCTAGGGCCTATCAGCGGAGATTAGCAATTGGTCTGCGCTTCTTTTTTTATATCAGGTGCATACCAAGCAAGAAAAAAACTACGAACTTAAACTTAGTATGCTACTTTTTGATATAGGTGCAATTCTATTTATTGCCGGTCTACTTAATTTCCTATACTTTGGTTTTGCTCCCAGTATGAAGAGGCGCAATAAGAATGGTCGTCTCGGTGTGATGGCGATCCTGTTTCTTATGATGGTTGCAGGCGGTGTGTTGATGATGGTGTCGCACTACATCGTCGAGGATATCCCTTCGTGCATATAATAACAAATTTTTAATCATAAACAATTATGGCAGATTTTACATTAGATGGTCGTACAAAAGTAAAGACTTTTAAGTCTGAGTTCAAGCAGAACTTCGGTGCAACACTTCGTGTTTATACCTCAGTAGATTGCAAGGAATTGGCTGATGATGAGGCTACTCTTGCTTCAATCCGCGCAGAGGGTTTTGCTGGTGGCGAGCTTTCGGTAAAGGGTAATATGAAGGTGGCTGGCTTCGAGCGTAGAGTTGCGGAGCTTTATGGTATTGGTGTTCAGGTTGCTAATGCAGATGATACAGCATTTGCAGATGACGCAGCAACGCTCGCAACTGCTGGATCTACAACTTCAGCAAATAGTGGCAAGGCTCAGCTAACTACCGAGGATCTTGCAAAGCGCACTGCAGCGGACGCAGCTCCTAATGTTGAGGCTACAGCTGCTGAGTTGGCAAGTGCAAAGGTGAAGGTCTATGGCCAGGCACAGAACCGTACAGTGTTGGGAATCTCTCACGCTTATATGGTAATATATCCTCACGCAACATACGAGGAGCTTTGTAAGGCATTCCCAGGTTCTTTGCGTCCAGGTACCACAAAACTCTTTGTTGATGTTAATTCGCAGGATTCAGCAGATAAGGCACAGTTGGCAAGTTCATTCACTCAGGAGGATGAGCTTATCACAACAGGAGACGGTAAGAAGGTTGCGCTTGTAATGTTGTGGACTAAGGATCAATTCGAAAGAATCGCTACCCACGCTAAACAGTATGGTATTCTCGTAGCAGACTTTGAGAAGGCCGCAGGTGGCGCGAAGAGGGGCCATTTCCGCCTTGAGTACCTTAACGGCTATGTGCCACCGGTGCCAGCTAAGAAGAAGCTCAAGTGGTGGGTATGGCTACTTATCGCAATGTTTGTAATCGGCACACTTCAGGTGTTCTACGATGCAATTACTAACCCTACGGTTATCGAGAAGGAGGTAGAAAAGATCGTCGAGGTCGAGAAGGTGGTATATGTTGACCGCATCGAGGAGATCGAAAAGAACTTCAACGCTGCTACATTCTTCCAGGGTAAGGCCGACTTGTCTGAGGATGCTAAGTTCGTGCTCCACGATCTTCACCAGCTTATGGAGAAGCACCCTGAGTTGCGCCTCCGCCTTGTAGGTCACACCTCATCTGAGGGCGATCCAGCGTTCAACCAGCGTCTCTCTGAGGCACGCGCACAGGCTGCTGTTGACTTCCTTATCAGCCGTGGTATTGATGCTTCACGCTTGGAGGCTGAGGGTAAGGGTTCAAGCGAGCCTATCGACGAGAACAATCCTGAGGCTAACCGTCGTACCGAGTTTATCGTATTGGAATAACTAACCTTATAATATTAATACTTATTTACAATGGCTGTGAAAAAGACAACTGTCAAGAAGACCAAGGATGGTACTGTTGACAAGCGAACTAAGGAGGGTAAGGCTATTGCAGAGCGTATGGCTAAGGCTCGTAAGGCAAAGAATAGTTTGAAGAACCGTATTAAAAGATTGTTTAGCTAATTATGAAGACAGATATTAAGCACCTTGCAGCATATGCTGCGACAGCAATTTGGGCTGATGGCGAGTATGATGCGGCTGAGAAGATCGCACTCGAGGAGATCGCTGAGGCGTATGAGGTTGACTATGCTCTCCTTACTCAGGAGGTAGAGGCTGCCCTCGAGGAGATTAAGGACAAGTCGGAGGAGGAGATTGACGAGTACCTTCGTGCTCACTCTGTTGAGGTTGAGGAGGATGAGGCTGAGCTCATCTATATGGCAGCCTTGCAGATTGTCCTCGTTGACGGCGTACTTGGCGCAGAGGAGGTGAACAACTTGCTCTCTATCGCCTCTACCCTTGGTATGGACGACGAGATGGCTGTATTGCTCCTTGCCGATATGGTAAAGGAGGAGCCTGAACTTGTTGTTGAGTTCTAATTTTTTGTTGTTGCAATTTAGTGCGTTGGTACAGTGCTAACGCACTAATTGCACAACTATAAAAGGGTTGGATATATGTCAAATCGAGATAGCGTAGATAAGAGCGGTATTGTAATCAATCGTATGTATGTGGGTGACTACCTCGCCTCTAACTTGGGGCACGAGGTAATCAATCTGTATCAGGCGGACAACGGCCAGAACTACATATATCTCAATTCGACAGGCGATTTTGTCAAGGCCCATCAGGGCAAAATCGAGTATATGCTCTTTGTGAAGTACTACGGCATTGGTGAGGTTGAGGTTATCGGTATGGCCAAGGGCCTTCACGATGTCTACAACGCAGAGCATAAGTTTGCCAACAAGTATGGTGGCGTGAATGAGGCTATTCTCGCTGAGCAGAAGGCCTTTGCAGAGGACGAGGGAGGTATTAGCTATGGTGGCGTACCGCTATTCGATATCTTTGGCAAGGCGGGTCAGCAGAGCGTCTACATCACCTACAAGGCCGACAAGGTCTACACCCCAGCACGGGGCAAGAGACTGTTTATACGCTTCCGCATCTCCGACACTACGAAGTATCTAATACATAGCGCATCAGATATAGTGGTTGAGCTTGAGGGCTATCAGCAGGCTAAGGCCTCGCTCAAGCAGTATATCTACGCGAGTGGTACCTATGATGGTGATATCACAAAGAAAAATTTGGAAGAGAAGAGGCGTGATTATGCTAACATTCGACAGATGCTCATCGACGATAAGTCACTATGGATTGAGTCGAATAATAGGGTTGATGATGAGGAACTTAGCGGTGTGAGACAACGCAGAATAACACTCTTCGACATCTGCCAGATACAGAACGACGAGAACCGAATCTCTAATGCCTTAGCTTACTTTATGCTACGCGAGGAGTACCGCATCTTATGGCGCAACTTCTTCCTCGGTTATGGCATCGACCTCGGCACTGAGTATAGCATCGTGCGTGAGGAGTCATCGAAAATCGAGGATGCTCGTGGCGAGGATAAGGCTTTGGTTAGTGGCGGCCGTATCGACCTGATGGTCCGCACAGCGAGGGCTATGGTGATCATCGAGAATAAGATAAAGTCGGATATCAACTCCGTCGAGGAGGATGGTGAGGGCAAGCAGCTTAGGCGCTACTATAACTATGCTAATTGGTTGGCCAAGCAGCAGGGTGGTGACGACTACGGCAAGGGGTGCCACTTCGTGATTCTCACGCCGAAGTACAACATCCCAACAATCGAGGATGAGCAGATGGCGCGCGAGTATAGGATTATCACCTATGCTGAGCTGTACGACTACCTCACGCAGCACCGTGCGGTGTTTGCCGACGATGATAACTTTATGGCGCTATATGCAACTATGCAGCGCCACACCTACGATAATGTAAACGACTACCTCTACTACGATATGCAGGAGAAGTTCTTTAGGCGTATCGCTGAGATGGGGCAAAACAGATAGAGATAATTAGCTATTAAAACTTAAAACCGATGACCGAATTTAGCCAAAAATGTATAGAGGAGCTTGACTACTATGTCTATGCGCTGGTTGACCCGCGTACCGATAAGGTCTTCTATATCGGCAAAGGTCGTGGTAATCGTGTTTTTGACCACTGTAACTTTGCAATTCAAAATGAAGATGCCGAGTCGCTCAAGCTCAATTTGATTCGTGAGATTATCTCAGAGGGTCAGAAAGTTAAGCACTATATACTCCGACACAAACTAACGGAGAAAGAGTCGTTTTTGGTTGAGTCCGTATTGATTGATTTCTTGTCATATCCCGAGTTCAACAATGAGTCGCTCCTGACGAATATTGCCAGCGGGCATCACCAATGGGATAGGGGTATTAAAACAGTCGAGGAGGTTGAGACTACATACGATTGCAATGATATTGTGGTTAATCCGAAAGATCACATCCTATTGGTAAGCTTGAATCGAACATTCGACTTGGCGAGAAAGCGCAATGACGATATTGACATCTACGGTATTACTTGTCGATCGTGGTTGGTAGCACCATATAAAGCACCTAAAATCGACTATGTGTTGGGTGTCTATCGCGGAGTTGTAAGATCGGTTGTCAAGGTGAAAGGTTATTCGTGGGTTAAAGATGCAAAGAATAGAGATAGATGCGCTTTTGAGGGCGAGCTTCTGCTCAATTCACCGTACCTCAATACCGATGTAAAGGCTTATCCTTTCGGTAGTGGTGCAGCTATTCGATATATTAATTTGTAAATAGATTAAAACAACATAATTATAGTATAACTATAAATTTATACATTTTCATTAACCATTAAAAACTTAAAAAGTTATGGCAGATTTCAAGTTGGATGGCCGTATGAAGGTCAAGAGCCTTAAGGCTGAGTTTAAGAAGTGCTTTGGCGCATCATTGCGCGTTTACAAGAGCGAGACTTGCAAGGGTGCTTTCGCTGATGACGACGCAACACTTGCTTCTATCCGCGCAGAGGGTAAGAAGGGCGGTGAGCTCGTAGTAGGTGGCAACCTCAAGGTTGGCAACTTCGAGAAGAAGATCGCTGAACTCTACGGTATCGGTGTTCAGGTAGCTAATCCTGCTGATACAGCTCTTTCAAGCAACGATATCACTTTGGCTGCTGCAGGTCGCGAGTAATCGCCTCAGTAAATCTCTTTGGCATAGGGAGGGTTGCTCCTTCCTATGCCTCTAATATTATAATAATCAGTGATGTAGTATAGTATGAGAAAGAATATATTTACACTGCTCATAGCCGCTGCCGTCCTCTTTACGGGATGTGGTAAGTCGCTCGAAAAGATGGCTAAAGAGAAGTTCTCATCATTGACCGATATGGCTGAGATTGGTACAGTGGAGTACACTATCTCAAAGATCATCAAGGCCTCTGATACCAAGTTCTACACTATCGGCGACCGCAAGATTCTCTTTTCGTGCAGAGCTACGATGAAGGCTGGTGTCGATATGACTAATTTCTCGGCTGACCAGGTAAAAATCAAGGATAAGGAGATTACAATTAACCTCCCAAAGCCAAGGGTGTTGTCGTTCAATATGCCACCTGAGAAGGCTCATTTGGAGTACCAGAAGGTCGGTTCGCTCCGCTTCGACTTCACCGCCGAGGACCGCAACAACTTGTTGCGTCAAGGCGAGGAGGCTATCTTGGCCGATGCTGAAAATTTGGGTATCTTAGCCGATGCCGAGGTCAACGCTAAGATGTTCTTTGAGGCGTTGTTGGCACAGGTCGGTTTCGAGAAGATTAATGTTGTATTTAACGAAGAGGAGGATGAGTAATGAAGAAGATTATACTTTTTATTCTCAATATGTTCTCGGGTGGCGCAACGCGCTCATCTGATGACGCTGCGCAGACCCCAGCAGATGGCTCTATTCAAACTGCTGCGGGTGATGTTATTAAGGGCGTCGCAACTGATGCTGTTAAGACAGCTGCTGGTACAGCAGTGCAGGCCGCTGTTGGTGGTATGTTTAGCTCTTATTTGTTGCCCGTACTTGGCTCTATTATCGCACTTGGTGCTTTGACAGGTGGTGGTGTGGTTTTGGGTAAATACATTATGAAGGAGCCTACGATCGACAATACGGCAAATGTTGTGGAGAAGATTCGTAAGATCTCGGAGTTCACTACTGCGTGCTACTACGAGGAGGCAGTCCTCAAGAATAGTAAGGTTGAGGCCGGTGAACAGAATCGCCTTATGAGCTTTGCCAATATTGAGGCGGACTCGGTGTTTAGCGAAGTGGTAATCTTGGCTAAGGGTCGTGTGCGTGCGGGCTACGACTTGAGCAAGGTGTCAGCCGACGAGATTAAGATTGGTGGCGACTCAATCTCTATCGTATTACCTCAGCCAGAGATTTTCGATGTAATCGTTAACCCATCGGACTACGAGATGTACATCGAGGAGGGCAAGTGGAGCCACGAGGAGATCTCTGCACTCCAGTCGGAGTATCGTGATGCGTTGAAGGCCAGCTCATTGGAGTCTGGTATTCTCGAGAAGGCAAGCAAGAGTGGCAAGGAGCGCTTGGAGCTCTTCTTCAAGGCTTTTGGCTTTTCGTATGTTGAGACTATTGTCAAGGCTAACTAATAATTTTAGGTACGCAGGGTTTGATAGCCCCCCATATCACTAATCCAAAATTGGGAATGAAAAGACTTTTATTCGTAATAGTGGCACTCTTTGTTGCAATGTCGGCAAGTGCGCAGGAGCAGGCGGAGTTCACCGCCGATAGACCAGGTGCCTCGACAGGCCCTGCAGTTGTGGGGCATCGGGTAGTACAGCTCGAGCAGGGCGTGCAATATGATGGCGATGGCGGTGCGGGTATCTTCACCTTTAGCAATACGCTACTCCGCTACGGTCTCTTCGAGAATATGGAGTTGCGTCTCGGTGGTGACGGCTTTATATATATGTCGGACGAGGAGTCGAAGTTCAAACCCGCATTTTCGGGTCTCTCACTCGGTACAAAGATTAAGTGTTTCGAGGGTCGTGGTGCCATTCCTGCGGTGTCGGTATTGGCGGACTTTGCATTGCCATATACCGCAAGCGAGGGCTTCAATACTGAGCACCTCGCACCATCGCTCTACCTTCTCTTTGAGAACCCTGTAAACGATTGGCTGAGCATCGGCTATAATGTTGGTGCTGAGTGGGATGGTTCGGAGGCTGTGCCAACGACATTTGCGGCACTCTGCTTCGGCTTTAGCCTTACGGATAATCTTGGCTGCTTTGCAGAGAGCTATAACTACTTCGGCAGGTATGGCAATATCTACGCCGTCGACTTTGGCTTTAACCTTATGGTGGCGCGTCGTGTGCAACTCGACATCGCCGCAAACCTCGATGTATGCAACCCAAGGCAGTCGTGGGCAGTGAGCTTCGGCGTGGCGTGGCAGATTAATAGATAGTGAGACAAAGAGATAAATTAAATAATAACAATTAAAACTTTAGAACTATGAGCAAGGAGTATTATAAGAAGCGAATCATTGACCTTCGTGCAGATATAGCACGCGAGAAGGAGGCTAAGAAGCGTGACAACGAGCGCTATGCAAGCTTGGTGCGTGGTGCATCGTCGCCATCGTCAAAGGCAAGCTACCGCAAGCAGAAGATTGACGCTGCGGCGCGTCACGACCGCAATATCGAGAGCTACAAGCGCCAGATCGAGAGCTGCAAGGACTCGCTCAAGCGTTGCAGATAGTTGTGACCTGACTTAATTCTTGCAATATGAAGTTTGGCTTTTCGTTCTCCCTCAAGCGCGCTATTGGTATCACTGCCGTAAAGCAGAAGGTATCCCAAAAGACGGGTATTCCACTCACCAAGCAGGGCTTGGAGCGCAAGATAGGTGGCTCAATACTCAAGGCATTAACCGGTAAAAAGAAGAAGTAATGCGACGCATATTATATTTATCTCTTACGCTATGCACGCTGCTTGCCTTGGCGTGTGGCAGTGTGAATAATCCTGAGGCTGAGATTGCTATGGCGTTGGCTAATGGCGAGCTAAGCAAGGCAGATGCGATGCTATGTATGCAGCCACGCGAGAAGTACACCGAGCTTAAGGCGCGACTCATTGATGAGTATCTGGGCATTGATGCGCTCGACAAGGCGATCTACATCTACGAGTACAAGACCGAGCACTGCTCGACATACGAGATGCAGTATTCGTCGTTGTACGGCAGTGCTGAGTTTACCAAGAGGTACACAGAGAAGATATACAACGCCCTCATCCGTGCCGATCGTTTCGATGAGGCGTGGGAGTATCACGCGTTATCGTACAACAACAAGAACTATCCAGGCAACGCGCCCGACTACTTGTCATATATGTCGGATGTGGTAGTCTACCTATGTTCTTCGGGTAGGGCGAACGAGGCACGACAGTTCATATCGCAAAAGAGTGTGTGGTTTATCACCAATGTCGATAATCACGAGTGGGGTACAAGTTATCCCAACTTTAGGTATGACATTATGCGTCAGGAGCTTAATAAGATTTTTAACGAGGCGCAACAGTTGTAAAAATGAGATGCTATATTAACATAGTGCTACTTGTCGTAGCACTCGTGGTAATGGGTTGTGGTGGCCAGATGTCTCCAAAGAGTGAGTCGAACGGTAAGTCGCAGCATAGTGGCATACACCTATCGGAGCGTGAGGCGTATCGTTATGATAAGGGTGTGGAGAGCCTGCGCGCCCTCCAGTCGCTGTGCGAGGAGGTTGCCGCAGCGCCCTCGTATGAGCTAATTGCAAATCTGAGAAATCAGGCGAGCAAGATAACTTATAGCTACAATAGTACAGGTATGAACGAGTCGACCATCTCCTACTGCGAACAGCTAAAAAGGCGCATCGAGGAGTGTCGTGCTGAGGCCTTGTCACTCGCTGAGAGTGCGTCGCTCAACTCGTCGCTTAAGGAGACCCTCGTTAGGGTGGAGGATAAGCTCTTCGATGGCAAGACCTACTATCCTGTCTATTTGAATAAGAACGAGAAACTCTATGTCGATATCGAGTCGGATGGTGATGTTAAGTTTAAGTTGTACAATGCTGATAGCGAGCGACTTGTTAAGTCTTTCGTTGGCGGCAAAGTATCTGACTCACTTACCATCTCAAACTCTGGCATCTACCTTTTGGAGGTGACGCCTACGGCGAAGCAATACGCCTCACTCTCGCTCAGTGCGAAAGGCGAGAAGGGTGTTAAGATCTATCGTCCAGCGGTGATATCTAAGCAGGTGGAGTGTAGCAAGGATAGCTTTGGCGCTGTGGCGGTAGAGGCTGTTAAGTTGCAAAAGTTGTTCGACGAGCCTCGCAAGATTACGCTTCGTGGTCAGCTCAAGGCGGCGCTATCGGGCAATGCTCAGGCACTGATATCTATCCCCGTACCTACGGGTACTACCGAGGTGCTCTATTCGATGCGTATCTCTACCAGCGAGAGTAGCCGCAGCGAGGATGGCAGGTTCCACGACAACCTCACCAGATCGTATAAGCGTATAGAGCTCTTCGGTCTACCTTTCTACGAGAAGAGCAGGAGCAACGGCTTGTTAAATACCATCCTCGATGACAATCGTCCTATTTGCGACGAGGATGCTTATTGCAATATGTATGTGTTCCGCCGCCAGTCGGAGGCTAAGAAGTTCCAGGACGGCACTAAGTCGGCCTCGCAGCTCGCCTACGATGTTGACTATTCAAAGGTGGGCACGCAGTCGTGCAGCGGCAGCGTTCCCGTTAATGGTGAGCGAAGCCTCTACCTTGCCTTTGAGAATGAGCGTGTTCGCTATGTGAACTACATCTGGGTTGAGGCCGAAGCACTCGTTGCCCACACTATCTATTATAGAACTGTTTATAGCGTAAATTAATCAAACAGATACAATTATGGCTACTACAACTACTAAGAAGACGGCTACATCTAAGCCAGTTGCCAAGAAGACCACTGCTACCGCTTCAAATAATAATTTACTAAATTTAAGAAATAGCAATGAAATCTAGTATTATTGATGTGCCTCGCAAACATACGCAGGACGATCTGTTTGGTATTCAGGTATATCAGAACGCACTGATTAAGTATATTAAGCTGACCGACACGCCTATTACCATTGCCTTGCAGGGTGAGTGGGGTAGCGGTAAGACATCGCTTATGAACCTACTTCGCTACAACTTGTGCGATGTGGACGGTGCACCATATTTCCCTATCTGGATTAACACCTGGCAGTACTCGTTGATGAAGACCCCATCACAGGCTATCATCTCGATTTTGGAGGGTATCATCAACCAGATGGGTGCACTCGCGTCAAATGAGCAGAAGTGGGAGGAGAGCAAGCGTAAGATTGGCGGACTCTTCAAGAAGATGGCCGTTGTGGGTACTAAGGTAGCTGCGGGTGCTGTGGGTATCGACTCGGATGTTGTTGGCGAGTTGTTCGAGGGTGGTTCACCATCGGCATCGTCGGATATTATGCAGCTCAAGGAGGAGATATCGAAGCTTATCGAGGATGCACTTTCGAAGGATGCGTCGAAGATAGGTTTCACATTCTACATCGACGACCTTGACCGTATTGACCCACCAGTGGCTGTCGAGATTTTGGAGCTTCTGAAGAATATCTTTGACTTGGAGAAGTGCGTCTTTGTGCTTGCTATCGACTACGATGTGGTTATCAAGGGCTTGAAGCCTAAGTTTGGTGAGCTTACAGAGGCTAATGAGCGTGAGTTCCGCTCGTTCTTCGATAAGATTATCCAGCTGCCATTCTCAATGCCTGTGGCGTCGTACAATGTCGACACCTTCCTCGTTGATGCGTTGGGTAAGATTGAGTTCTTTACACAAAGCGAACTTGCTGATACAGAGCTGGCCGAGAAGCTATCTGAGATTACACGCTACTCGGTAGGTACTAACCCTCGTTCGTTGAAGCGTTTGACAAACACATTGGCACTTATCTCGATTATTTATGAGGAGCAGAAGGGTGCTGATTCATCGGCAGGCTCGTTGCTGGATAAGCTCATTAACTATGCCCTTGTCTGCATCCAGATTGCGTACCCTTATATCTACAATCAGCTCGCCGAAGAGCCAGACTTCAAGGCTTGGAACGAGAAGATAGCATCAAAGCTCAAGCTTCGACCTCTTACCGAGGTTGAGACCGAGCGACTCAACTCAACTGAGGAGTTTGATGAGGAGTGGGAGAAGGTTGTTTTCCGTATGTGCCAGAAGGAGACATACCTTAGCAACCGTGTATTTAGCGTGTCGGCTTTGCTCAACAAGATTGCTGAGATTGTTAACAATGACGAGCGTCTTGGTGAGATTATCGAGGCAACGCTCGAGATGTCTGCTGTCACCAACCTCAAGGCATTCGACGCACCTAAGAAGATTACTATCGGTAACAAGAACTACGATAAGTATGCGGTCAATGGCTCTGGTCGATATGGTAAGGCTCGAATGGTTGAGGCCGTTATTAAGGAGTATATTGCTCAGCATCCGACATCTACCATCGACGACCTTAAGACTGCATTCCCCGATCACCTCAATCCATTGTGCGTGATTAAGAGCTTTGCTGAGGGTGTTAGGGATCCTAAGAGATACTATGTTGGCGAGCTTCCAAACGGAGATAAGTTCTACATCAGTGCTGGCTGGGGTCCTAATATCAATACCTTCATTGATGTTGTCCACAAGACCATCCCTGGCATCAAGATTACAAATGTCGAGTAGAGTTGATTGCTTCAAATGAAGTTCCTGATTACAGGTTTTGAGCCCTTCGGTGGGCATACCGAGAATTCGTCGTGGGTGGCTGCTAAGGAGGTGGCCACCCGTGGCGTTTCGGGTGTGGCGATAGTTCTCGAACAGCTTTCCGTCAGCTTTGCGCGTGTGGCAGGTGAGCTGCGTGAGGCCATTGCGAAACACTCACCCGATGTGATCATTATGCTTGGTCAGACAACGAGTACCGAGATGATAAGGCTCGAGCGTGTGGCACTCAATATGATGGATGCTTCGACTCCCGACAACGATGGCTATATCCCCGATGAGGAGACCATTGCAGAAGGTGCTGCCGCAGCGCTATTTACCCTTATGCCTATAAAGGCTCTGCGCGCAGCTATTGCCAAGCGAGGTGTGGCGGTGAAGATATCGAACTCGTGCGGACTATATGTCTGCAACCGCCTCTACTACGAGGCGCTGACTCTCTGTTGTGATAGTGAGGCTCTGCGTGCGCTGTTTGTGCATCTGCCCCTCTACGATGGCCAGAAGTCGGACAATCCCAACAACCCAACTATGTCGCTCGAGGCTATGGTCGAGGCGATAAGGGTAATAATTGAAGAGACAAATGACAAATGTAGAGAAGTTTAAGAAGCAACTCGCACGAGTTTTCGATAGCGACTTGCGTACAAAACAGTGGGAGAACTATGTCGATTATGCCATCATTGGCCTAATCTTGCTTAGTACACTTTCGGTATTTATATCAACATTCGAAGTGTCGCCACTATGTGAGCACATACTTAGCATTGTCGACCTTGTGACGGTCATTATCTTTACCGTCGAGGTGTCATTGCGTATATGGGCGGCAGATGAGTTAGACCCTGAGTATAAGGGCTTTTGGGGTAGGGTGAAGTACTGCTGCTCGTTTTATGGCTTGGTAGATATCCTCTCGACCTACACCTTCTACATCTCACTTTTTGTCCCGTTGCCATACGCTATTTTGAAGTCGTTGCGTGTGCTTCGACTCTTGCGCGTATTCAGATATATGCACTCGTTTATACTCCTCAGGGAGGCCATTGCCTCGAAGTCGAAGGAGATGCTAATTTCGTTGCAGTTCCTTGTGGTTGTGACGCTGATGCTTTCGTTCGTGCTCTTCTTCTACGAGCACGCTGCGCAGCCCGATGTCTATAACAATGGTCTTAAGTCGGTACTTTGGGCATTTGCACAGTACATCGGCGATCCAGGAGGCTTTGCTGACACGCCTCCCGTTACCTTTGCTGGTCGTCTTATC